>JALHRF010000001.1 GCA_022841545.1 Bauldia sp.
GCACCCTGGTGCGGCTGCCGGAGCTCGAGTTCGGTGATGAAACCGCCGCCGCGGGAGTAGCGGTGGGTGACGGCTTCGATCCGGTAGGCGCCGTCGATGCCGGGGCGCGCACCCACAACGATGCAGAGACCATCGGGGATAGCGCCGGTGTCGCCCTCAATGGTGACGGATCCTTCGCCGGCATCGCGCTCGCTGGTCGCCTTGTCAGCTGCCGCCTGGTCGCCGGCCTCGCCTTCACTGGCTCTTCCATAGCGGTGGTCGTGGCGCGCCTCGGCGCCTAGGCTGGTCGACTCCTCGGTTTCTTTCCACGCTGCTTCCGCGGGGTCGTACCAGCGCGCCCGGACCTTGCCGTACTGGGCCCGGCCGAGCGCCGGCGCGATATCCCAGGCGTGGAGGTTCTGGCCGGAGACCGCCGCAGTGAACGCGGCATAGGGCGCACCACGCCTGCTCATGGTGGCCGTCGTGCCCTGAATGCGGAAGTTGCCGCCGATCTCTCGGGCGAGGCGCTCCCCCATGTGGATGAAGCTCTCGTCCCGCATCTCGAAATAAGTGCGGGTGATCCCCGCAAGCGCCGGATCCACCTCGAACTCGGTGATACCGGCAGTACTTCCCGCCTCCGTGAGGATGTCCTCGACCGTCCTGTCGTCGAAGTGGCGCTGCTGGGGCTCCTTCGCCTTGCCAGTGGTGTCGACGCCCTTGGCGGAGATCGACAGGGTGCGTCCGCCGCCTCGCGAGCCTGAGGACCGGACTTCGTCGACTGTGCCGGTGAAGACGACACGGATGCCACCATCCTCCCAGCCGAGCGCAACGACCACCAGTGCTCCGAGCTGCGGCAGCACGATGCGGCCGTCGGTGTCGGCGATTTCCAGAGTGGCAGTGTCGGCGTGGGTGCCGACCTTGTCGGAGACGGTGAGCGAGATCAGGACTGGCAGGAGGGGCGCGGTGATGTTGGTCCCCGCAACGGTGACCATGAAGACCGCGCGCCTGGACATGGATCACCACAGCCGGATCGGATCGAGCAGCACCGGCGCCCGCGGTGTAGGGATTGGCATGGCGAAGATAGTCCCGACAGGAAGCCATGCGCCGAGATCGGCGAGCCCGGGATTGAGGTCGTGGATCGCCTCGACCAGCCCCGGCATCGGCCGCTTGAACCGCCGCCAGACGATCAGCGAGACCGTGAGGAACTCGCCTTCGATTGTTACTGTCTCGACGGTCTGGCTCACGAGAACAACCCCGACAGGATGGCGAAGTAGGATCCGTTCGAGGGGCCGGACGTGCGGCGGACGCTGATGTCGATATCGATGACCCGGCCGATGCCGTGGGCGTCGAGATAGGTCGAGCGCTCCATCACCCGTTCGATCACCACCCAGCCCATCAGCGCACCATCGCCGCGCATCAGGTACTGCGGGCGGCCCGACGCGCGGGCCTGGTGGAGTTTCTTCAGGTCGCCGAGACCCCCGAAACGATGCGGGAAAAGCCGGGCGTGGATGGCCCAGGTCTCGGGGCCTTCGCCGACCCATTCGAGCGGTGGCGACGCGCCAACCACTGGCTTCTCGGCGAAGCTGGTCTCGTGGGCGTGATCGTAGTCGGTGGCGTTGAACGGCTGGACCTCGAACTGGATCGGTCCGAGGGTCATCAGCATCAGGCGAACCTCAATCCTGTGTCGGCATAGACGCCGCGGAAGAGCTCGCGGACTTCCCGGCGAAGAACCCGGCGCACCTCGGCGGCGACGGCATCGGCATCGGCGGCGCGGGTATTGTTGAAGTGGAACACCGGGGCGACGGTGATGCCGTGGCCCGACGCGAAGCCGGTTCCGGAGGGGTGTACGTACCCGGATCGACTGGGCGTGATCAGCTCTGGACCCTCCTCGCCGACGAGATAGCTCCCGCCGGCGGACACTGGCCCGCCCTTGGCTCTGAGTGCATCGATGCCGAGCTGCTGGGCCATGTCGCCCTTAGCTGCCCGGTTCGGCGTTTCGGTTGCACCGCCGCCAAACCCGAAGAAGCCCTTCACCGCGGCGGCGGCGTCGTTGATCGGGGCGAGAACCTCGGCGATCTTGCCGTCAATCCAGGCCACCAGGTCGGCGAAGACCTGGACCATCCCGTCCCACAGTGCCTTGATCAGGTTGTAGCCGGCGGTGAAGAAGTCGGCGGTGAAACGGGCGATGACATCGACGGCGCCGGAGATCGCGGTCGCAACCCGGTTCGGCAGATCGGTCAGAGCCGCAAGGAAGCCGCCGGGGCCGAACAGGCCTGTGATGGCCGAGAGAATGCCAGCGATCCGCTGATCGATGGCCGCTTTGAGGCTGGCGAAGGCCCGGGTCATCCCATCCCAGAGGGCCTGGACGAGCCTGCCACCGGCCTCGGAGAACGCCGTGGCATATCCGGTCAGGGTGGCGACGGAGTCTGCGATCGCCGCTCCGACCTTGCCGGGCAGTTCGACCAAGAGGGTCAAGAACCCTCCTACAGCTTCGCCGGCTACGCGGCCCCATGTCCGCCACTCCTCGCTGGTGGCGTTGATCGGCCCGAGCAGATCGTTGATGGCACTGAACAGCGACCGGAACAGATCCACGATCGGTTCGATGATGGGGACGACGGGCGCAAAGGCGGCGGCGAAACCTTCGGCGAACCCGGCGAAGAACGACTTGAGGCCCTCCCAGTTGTTGCGGATGAAGAGCGCAGCGGCGCCGATCGCCGCGACCGCGGCGGCAACCGCAGCCAGCGGCACGGCACCGACCGCGGCGACAGCGCCAAGCGCAACCCCGAGGCTCCGAACCGCGGAGACTGCGGCGAGGAGTCCGCCCTTGCCAAGCAGCCCGACAAACGACAGGGCCGAGATCGCGCCCCTGAGCGCGATGAAACCTGCCGCGGCGGCAAACACTCCGCCGGTCAGCTCCGGAAACTGCTGGATCAGCCGTGTGATACTCTCCAGGATCGGCAGCAAGGCCGCAGCCACAGCATTGAGTGCAGGGACGAGAGAGGCGCCGAGGGTCGACTGGAAGTTCGCCCAGGCGATCTGGAAGCTCTTCAACTTCTCCTCGCTGGTCGCCATCATCCGCTCGAAGTCGGCGTCGATGACACCCGAGGCGCCGGCCACTGTCTCCCGGAGCGCGATGTAGTCGTCCATCCCCTGAAGCAGCGGGATCAGGCCCTTCTGGACCTGGGCATCGGCGAAGAGCGTGCCAAGCTTCGAGAGATCGCCGTCGATCGCCTTGTCGATGGACCGGATCGCCGCCTCGAGCGGGCTCGCTCCCTCGGCAACCGCTTCCTTCAGCACCGCGTTGATGTCGATGCCGTACTTGGCGAAATTCTTGATCGCGTCGTTGGCGTTGATCTTCTGGAGGATGTTGTTGAAGTTGATCGCGGCCTCCGAGCCATCCGCCGCGGTACGGCGGACGATCTGCAGCGCTGCGGCGATATCGGCGAGCCCCCTGGCGCCCGTGAGCCCCTTGGAGCCCGCCAGCCCAGTGATCGCCGGCAGATACTGCGCCATGTCCTTCAGCTCGAACCCACCTTCCTTGCCGGCGAGCGCCATCATGTCGAAGGCTCGGGTCAGTTCTTCCGGGGCAAGCCCGAGATTGGAGATCGACGCGTAGCCGGCCTTCGACAGATCAAGGATATCGGCCTTGGTCGCCGTCGCCGCCTTGCCGATCGCCGGCATCGCCCGCGCCGCCCGGTCGAGGTCGAGGCCCATGCCGACGATGAAGTCCTCGGCCCGGACAATATCGGCCGTGAACTGGTTCACCTCCCGGCCGCCGATCTTGGCTGCCTCGCCGACGGACCGGAGCTGGTCCTCGGACAGGTTCGCCTTGGCGCCGAGCTCGGCGAGCGCGGTCTCGAGCGCATTGGCCGCCTGGATCGGCGCGCTGATCGCTGACTTCAGCACATAGAAGGCGCTAATCGCATCCATGACGCCGGCACGAGCATTGGCAATCGCGCGGTTGTTGCGGGTGATCGCGGCATCGAGACGCTCGCTGAAGGAGAGCGGCGCATTGTTGGCGGCGCGCACCGCGCCGGAGATGCCGCGGAGGCTGTTGGCGACGCCCCGAGCCGGGCCCGACACCCTGTCGAGGAGCTGGACGATCAGCTGTGAGGTGAGATTGGCCATGGCAACCTCTCCTCAACTGCGTCGGCGCGCCAGGCGGGTGGCCTCGCCGTGCCACAGCACGACCTCGGCCCAGTCCATCTCGTCAAAGGCGGGAAGTGGCGTCGACAGGATGTGGGCGGTGTCGGCTACGACGCCGCGCCAGTTGCGGGCGCCGGGCCCTGAGGCAAAAAACCGGCGATCACCTCCGAGAGCGCGGCGAAGTCCACCGCATCCATCTCGTCGATGATCTCGATCGGCAGTTCGGTCAGGAGGGCGACCATCGCGACACCCTGATCGATCTGCGACGCGGTGGGACCATTGTCCCGCTCCATCGCGCGGAGATCCTTCACCTTCGGGCGACGGATCTGAACTTCGGTAACGGTCTTGCCATCGGAGGCGATCGGTTGGGTCAGGCGGACGATCTTCGGCTTACTCATGATTTCCTCCAACTACGGTCCGGTCGGGATGCGCAGGATGCGGCGCTCGTCATCGTTCTGGGAGACGCCGTCGAGCCGCCAGTCGGTCGAGAAGAAGTCCCAGAAGAGCTTCTCCTTGTCGGCGAGCCAGAGCTCGTAGTGCATCACCTCGTTGATCGCGTATTCGTGGCCCATGACCTCGCCGCGCTGGAAGGCGTCGGCCTCGATCTTGCCGAGGCGTCCCTCGATAATCGCCTTCGCCTCATGGGCGATGCCGGTCCGCTTGTCGCGGACGACGCCGTAGGCCGTGAACACCTTGGCGCGGGAGGCACCGAGACCGAACTGCGTCAGGAGGTCTGGGTCCCAGCCGTTGAGCTTGAAAGTCGGCTCGAGCTTCTGGATGCCGACGGCGACCTCGATCTGGACGCGCGAGCCGCCAGGATGGTGGTCCTGGTACATCTCCTGAAGCGGCGGTAGCTTAAGTTCGACCAGGGTCAGGTGTTTCGACGCGGAGGGATCATGATCGCCGCAGAAAAGGTTCGCGGCCTCCATGATGAAGATCGTGCTCATGAACGACGTCTCCTGTTCGTTGAGATCAGCCGGTCACCGCGTCGACCTGGGCGAGAAGGTCGTCGAGCAGCGCGTCGAGCGCCGGCCGGTAGCGGGCGGACTGGATGCCGAGGTAGCGGAGCACCGGCGCTTCTTCGGCGGCGAAGTTGATCGTGAACTTGCCTTGTCGCAGCTGCTCCGGGCTGTTCTGGTCGCGGGTGAACTTCACCTCGTAGCCGAGGATGTCGCCGTCGGCCTTCAGATCACGGAGGGCGAAGCTCATGGTGTTGACCACGGCCTGTACCGTCTGGCCGGTGATGTTGAAGCGCCCGAGGTAGTAGCGGAGCGTGCGCAGGAACATGAGGTGAATGAAGTCCCGGCCGCGGGTGACGTTGTAGAAGCGCCAGAGATCGTCCTCCCCGGCATTGTCGGTGCCGACAAAGACGAAGCCGCCGGAGGCGATCGCCGTCTCGACGCCCATCTCACCGCGAAGCAGCACGCCGATGTTGTTGGCGAGGAGTCGCTGGCCCTCGGTGGCGCCGTCGGTGAGGGAGAAGTTGATCGGCCGTGACGGCCCGACAATGCCGCGGACCGGCTGGTTGGCCCAGGAATGGAACGGACGACCCTGCTTCTCGTGATCCCGCCGGACGGCGATGCCGATCACCGCCGGCGACATCGGCACCACTGTCTCCGTGGTGCCGGCGAGCAACTTGACCGCTGGATCGACTGGGATGAGCCGGTCGCTGCTGAGCGTCTCCCGCCAGTCGAGGGCAGCCTGTTCGGTGGTGGCCGGGCCGTCCACCACCGCGTGGGCGAGGAGCTTGGCGCAGATGGCGGGTAGCGCGGCGCAGACCGCATTGGCGTTGCTGCCTTCCCGCTGACTGGTGAACCCGGGCGAGCAGAGCAGCCGCGGAATCACGCCGAGGAGGGGACCGGCCTCGATGAATGCGGCCAGACCGGTGGTGCTGCCGTCACCAACGATGTTGGCGATCGTCTCATCGGCATCAGTGCCCTCGGCGACCCGCACAACCACCACCTTGGCCGCGACCTGGAACTCGCCGAGCTGAGCGTTGATGAGATTCAGGGCGCCGGCAATCGTTCCCTCTGCCCCGAGCGCGGTCCGCTTCGCCGCGTCGTCGGAGTACATGAACACGGGCGTGTCGATGGGAAAGACCGCATCGTCGGCCGCAGGGGCAGTGCCGATGATGCCGACCACCGCCATGTCGCTCCAGACGGCCGGCCGCGGCTCGTTGTCGATCCGCGTGATGGAAATGCCAAAGGTCGGATCGCTCATGACGTGGCTCCTCAAACGACGGGACCCGCACGCGGCGGGGCACGATTGGAGTAGGGGGAAAGGAAGGGCGGCCCTATTCGGGCGCGAGAATCTCGAACGGGTCGGCGCCGACTGCCGAGAGCAGCGCCATGGCGTCCGGGTCGTCGTGCGGAATCGAGCCCGCGGTATAGAAGCGACGGAACAGCACCGGCTGGGCAGCGAGCGCCGCATCCGCCGCGTCGATCAGCCCAACCTCCTCGAGCCGCCGGACGATGCGATAGGTCGATACCCGCCAGGCAACGGGAGGCGTATCCGGGTCAGGTTCCGGCGGCAGATCCGGCTTGGCCTCGGGCTCGATGTCGTATTGCCCGCCGTAGTGGCGCACGACCATCTCAACCACGGGATCGGCGGTGGGTGCCGGCACGTCGACGGTGTAGCGATGCGCCTCGAGTGCGTTCGCGAAGTCCGCGACTGCTGCCGAGAAGGCGGCCTCGCCCCCAAGGCGCACGATATCGGCGCGACTGATGATCGGCATCTCCGTCAGGCCCCCGCGTAGATCATGTAGTTGAGGACCAATGTCGGCTGGACGTTGTTATGTGCCGCACCCGACCCGGCATTCCCCGAGTTGAAGGGCGGGATGTCGACTGTGTGCGCATGCGCAGCAACCGTACTGGTCGTCTCGGTCGAGCCAGTGTGCGTGAGGTCCGTGACATCCGAGCCGTCACCCGACTTGTTGCGCTGCCCATAGGTGAAGGTGTGGCTGTGAGATCCGCCCGGGCCGGTGTTGATCGGGGCCCCCATGTCGACCAGGTGGTCGTGTGGCGCGAGCTGTGCTTCCGACAGGACATGCGTCTCCGCGCCGCCCGCAGCCCCGAGCGTGTCGCCATCGAGGCCGCCGCTCTGGCCGGTCAGCCGGTTGGCCGATGCGCCGCCCATGTCGTCCTGGCCGGCGACGACACGCCCGCGAAGGTCGGGGAGGGTGAAGGTGGTGGCGCCATCGCCTGCGCCGTACGTGGTGGAGATGGCCGCGAAGAGGGCGGCATAGGTCGTCCGACTGACATTCTGCCCAAAGCAGAAGAGCCACCGGGGCGGCGCCGAGAGGCCAGCGTATGGAATGACGGCGCCGATCGGCACCAACGAAGGGGCGAGATCGGCCACATCGCCAATCGCGAGCGCAACCGCGCCGGTTCGTCCCGCGACTGAAGTCACCGATCCGGCGATGTCGGCAACACCGAGGCTGACCGCCCCTGTCCTGCCCGCAACGGACGTAACGGGTCCCACTTCGACGATCGACGCGGCCCCGTTATCCTTCTTGAGGTAGAGCTTGCCGTCGTTGGTGTTGAGGGCGAGCTCGCCGAGCTGGAGATCCGACGCGAGCGGGACCTTCCCGGCCGTGGCCGAGCGCTTCAACCGGATGGTGTTCGGCATGAGGTCCTCGGAGCGCTCAGGCGATCAGTAGGCGCCGCCGTCGAAGTTGGTGATCTGGCCCTGGAGCCCGGTCAACGTCGCCTGCAGATTCGAGACCTGGGCGATCGAGTGGCCGTGATTGCTGTCGGCCTTGGCGCCGATCGCGGCGACGAGGTTTGGGATATCGGCCATGCCAAGGGCCACCGGGCCGGTCTTGCCGTTCACCGAGGAGACCGGACCGTTGGCGATGATCTGGACCGCGGTTGCCGCCGCGGTTTCCGCAGTGGCAGCCGCTGCTTCGGCAGCCGCAAGGGTCGCTCCGACCTCGGCTGCCACCTCGAGGACGGATCGGGCAAGGCCGGCGCTCGCAGAAATCACCCAATCCGCATGCTCGGTTGCGAGGTCGCCATGGACAGCAGCGACCGCAAAGGCGAGGCCGCCGTTGGCGCGGTCATACTCCTGGACGTGGAGCATCGCCCAGTCATCGACGGCGTCCTCCGCCTGTCGCGACAGGATCACGTAAGGCGTCGGCGCGAACAGCGGCCGCGCCGGGGTGTCGTCTACTTCCAGCGTCGCCTCGAGGCCGACCGAGAGCGATAGCGGGGTGGCGGAAGTCGCCACAAGGAACCCGCTCTCTGCCGCCGCCTGCGCCTGGGCGAGGGCAGGACCGAGCACTTCGTTGACGCGAAGGAGGCCGAGGGTGACGAGGCGATCCGTGGCGCCGGTCACGGATTGGAGGCCGGCGTCGATCTGCCCCAGGCTCTCGGCGATGAGCCTGAAGCGCCGGTTGAAGAAGTCGCGGTCGAGGACCTGCTGATCCCGAACCCGGAGATCCTCGAACCTCAGCATCGGTTCACGCCTTGATGATCGGGCCGACCGAAGCGACGGCATCGGGAGACGCTCGCTTGACCGCGTCGTACACCACCGCCTTGACCTGATAACGCGCGCCAGGCCGGAAGCGGATGCCATCGACCTCGACCGGCCGGTTGACGGTGAGTTCGTAATGCGTGGGCTTCTTGGCCATCGGGTTCTCCTTCGGTTCCGTGGATTGGGTCGGTCGGCGGACGGCTCCTGGACCTCGCGCGGAGTCAACCCGGACGGAAGCGCCTGCTACGACTGCGAGAACTCGATCAGCTCGCCGACATGGAAGAGCGCGGCGGCACTGGTCGTGGCGCCGGCGATCTTCACCGCGTAGCTGCTGACGGCCGAAACGTTGAAGATCGCCGTGCGGCGGAGCGAGCCGTCGGGCAGCGTCACGTCCTCCACGACATCGGCAGTCTCGGTGCCGGCCAACGCGGGCCCGGTGAGCAGCGAGACGGTGCAGTCGTGAGTCGCTTCCTCGTAGGTCTGGAGGTCAACAATGACCTTGATGCTGTTGCTCGGCGAGCCGAGCGTACGGAGCGCCCCGATCCAGGTGAAGGACGTCTTCGGTCGGCTGACGATTGCCTGCGAGCCGGTGAGACCGAACCCAGGCATGAGGTCGGTGGTCCCGGTGAGCGTGATGCGGAGCGGCAGGATGGCCGGGAGCCCGGTGAGATTGGGCCCGTTTGGAGCGCCGTCGAGCGGCACCCAGGCGCCATTCACCTGGACCTCGAAGTCGGTGCGGCAGGCCGGCGGGGTGATTCCCTCGTTGAGAATGTCGATGTCGAGAATGCCGCCGGCAAGCTGGAGCGCCGTCAGCTCCACCGACAGGCGCGTCCGTGCGAACTTCGCGAAGTAGAGCCGAAGCTTGAGATCGTCGGTCAGATTGCCGGCGAAGAAGGCGCCGTCGGTCGAGACAAAGAACGTCCCCTGCACCACACCGTTGTCGGTGTTGGTCATCGCCACGTAGTGGTCACCGGTGGTGACGCAGACGAGCGCATAGCGACGACCGGCAACCAGATAGGTGGGCGGCAGGACGATCCTGGTCTCGACCAGGGACGGCAGCCCGATGCCGCCGGAGACAGATCCTACCTTGACCTCCGCCACGGGGACCGTGGTTCGCGACAGGACCCGGGTCAGGTCGGGCATGCCGAACGAGGTCTCGCAGATGAGCACCGTGATATCGCCGGTCGCTGCCTTCCGCGAGACGAACAGGCCGACCTGGCTCAGCCAGCCATCTTGCGAGTTGAGGAAGGTCTGGGCGATCTGCTGCCCATTGATCGAGGCGGTGGCGGTGATCCGCTCCCAGTAGGGCTCCTGATAGATGTCGATCCAGAACTGGCGAACCCGAACCCAGTGGACATTGCCGTTTGGGATGACCTGGCCGTTCGGCATCCGGTCAGGCACGCCATTGATGACCTCCCACGTCTCGCCGTTCAGGCGGAAGACGTTGTGGGCCATGTCATAGGTGCCCTGGCGCCACCAGGTCCCGTTGGTGCAGACCTCGCGGGTCGCGCCATAGCGGCGGCGCTCGCGGGACCGGGTCAGCTGCCGGATCTCGGTGGCCTCGTAGGTGTACTGCGCCATCCGGGTCTCGCCCGAGTACCCGGTGAGGTCCATCCGGAGGCCGTGTCCGTACTTCGGCAGGACGAAGCCATTCGTCAGCGTGACATAGACGTTGTTAGGGTTGAGGAGCGCCAGGGTCGACGTCGCCGATCCGGCCTCAGGGAAACGGATGCCTTCGCCCACCACGGCGTCAAAGCTCGCGTGGCCCGGGTTTGAGCCTTCGTCGGTCAGGAAGTGGTCGGTGCCGTAGTAGATGTAGGCGCCGGGCTCATAGACCTTGTTGCGGAGGTCTTCGAGCTGCTGGGTGAGGTCGACGACTTCGTTCTTGAGGGCAAAGGCCAACATCCGGTCGGCGAGTGCCGACAGATCGGTACGGAGCGTGTCGACCTGGCCGCTGATCTGGCCACGCCACTGCTCGAGCGCCGCCACCCGGTTGGCGACGAGCCGGAGGTTGGGGAGTTGCGTCGCCGCCCACTGCTCGATCGCGACGATGCCGGTGGTGTCGAGGAGCACATAGGCGAGAACCGTTACGTTCGCGTCCGTCGCCGGATAGGAGGGATCGGGGCTCTCGGTGCCGGCCACGCTCGATACCTCGCAGCGCCGGTGGCTCTCCATTGCGACCGACTGCGGCTCGGTGGTGCCAAGCTGGGCGTCGATCAGGAAATCGCGTGGCTGGACGTCTGTGTCGACCGATTGTCCGAACGCCACGAGCGCGATCCGCTTTCGGGTGACGAGCGGCAGGGCGTTGAAGAGATCAACCACGACATCGTCGTTGCGGGCGAACACAGCGCCACCAGCATAGAGACGCCCGGCGCTGAGCGTCACCTCGGTAGCCGCGGTCTTGGTGGCGAAGAATCCGACATAGCCCTTGCCGGCATCGACCGCGTCCCTGACTACATGATCGAGCGAGGCTCGGGCAAAATCCTGCGCATTGTTGAGGTCCGCGGACTGGAGTTCTTGCCTGTCGCGGAAGAGGACCGTGCTTTCCATGAAATCAGACCTCGATGAGCTGGCCGAGCGTGGAGCCGCCGACCGGAAGGCGATCGCCGGCGCGGGGAGAACGCCAGGTGCGGGTGTCGATCAGGATCCGGTCGCGGAGCGCCTTCGCGACGCGGATCGCCTCCTGGACGTCGGCGATGGGTTTGCGGTTGCCAGCGACCAGGTGGCCGTTGACGAAAAGACCGGCCGTACGCGGCGCCCGACGGCCGATGATCCGCGTCTGGACCTCGGCGTGATAGGGCGGCATGCCGAGGCGGGTGAACCCGAGATGCGTCGCGCGCTTCCGCTCGTCCGGGACCCGGTTTGGGTCGTGGATGTGCCAGCGCTCGTAGAGGTATTGCCACGCGATCGTCGGCGGCAGGCACTTGTCGGCGATGAACTGCCGGCGGGCGGCGTAGAGGGCTGTCGGCTGCCCGGGATGGGCCTCGGCAACCCCCTCCGGCCTGATGTCGATCAACTCCGCGTTGGGCCAGGCGGTGATGTAGATCTCGCGGCCGAGCCGGAAGTCGTAGTTGGCGTCACGCGGAATGCGAATGATGCGCTGGCGGACACCGAAATCGTCGACGAGGAACGCCCTGACCTTCGGCGGTCCGTTGAGGTGGACGGCGGCCGTCGGCTTCGGGGCGAGGACCACTTCATCGTAGGCCACGGCATCGACACGACCGACAGCTTCAGCAGAGACCGTCCGGATGGTCAGCGTCGTCTCGACGCCGCGGTCCCACAGCTTGGCCGTCCGCACGAACCGCGACCAGGCGCCGACGTCCTTGACCATGGACGCGTTGAGATAGGCCTTGTCCCGCCCGAATGCCTTGCTGGTGAAATGAGCGAACCGATAGGTCCCCCGTGCGACGTGAGTGTAGACGCGCAACTGTGCGAACCGCGCCAAATAGGCCGCCCGCTCCGCCGGCGTGAACGAAGGGACCATGAAGGTCTTGGCCGGCGGGACGATGAAGCGACGCGGTTCCGCGCCCATGATCCGGACGTGCTCGGCGATTGATGCTGCGGTACCCTTCCGGGCGTGCATCGGCAGAGAGCGTGCCGCGAGAAGCCGCCGCTTGTCCTCAGGCCAGGTCGCATCCCAGAGATCCACCGACAGGGCCCAGGCAAGCCAGGGCAGATGCGCCGCCGGAATATCATAGGGCCGGACCAGCTTCGGCAGATCGACCGGAATCTCGTCGATCCGCGCACCGGTCAGGTCCGCCGCCGCCTCGAACGCGGTCCGGTTCGGCGGCAGGAGGACGTCGCGGGGCATCGGATCACGCGTCCCGCGTCGAGGCGGTGGTGATCGTCATGCCGGCGATGGCGTAGACCTCCGTATCGTCGAGGACGATGTCCTGCGCCGGTGCGATCAGCTCGACCGAATGCACACCCTCCTGATGGAGCCGCGCGAAGATCGCCGAGCGCCGGAGGTTCATGCCAAGCATCCGGTTCCGCTCGAGCCAGTCTCCGAGTGCGGACGTGGCGCGGCTCTGGACAACGCCGGCGTCCGGTCCCGGATAGAGCGTGAGCCTTGCCTCGATGTTCACAACACAAACCGTCGGTGGCAGGACCTGGACCACGTCGGTGAGCGGCCGGATCGCCTCGTCACGGAGGTGAAGGCGGATCGCCTCGCGCTCGGAATCGCTCGGCCTCGGATCCGCGCCGGCGCGGAGGACCGTGACACGCACCACGCCGGGCTGGGTCATGATGGCGGAGACGTCCCGCGCCCACGGCGCGACGGTGAGCACGTGGTGCTGGTAGGCGCCCTCGGGTCCGGCCACCGAGAGGGCCTCGGGGGCAAGCTGGATGCGACGCCGCAGACGATCGTCGCTCTCACTTTCCTGCCGGACAGTGCCAAACAGGGCGGCGAGGTGGTCGAGGTTCGTGCCGTAGGACGAGGCGAGCAGGACCGCGCGCGCGCCGTCATTGATCCGGGCGCGAAGCCGAAGCTCGCGATAGGCAAACGCCTCGATCAGCTTCCGCGCCGGTTCGCTCTCGAGATCGATCACGCCGGCGATCAGCGGAAACCGGGCGACGAGATCGTCGCGCATTCCCTCGACGATCGCCTCGTAGTCGAGCGTCTCGATGATGTCGGGCGACGCCAGTCCGGACAGGTCGATCGCAGCGAAGCGGCTCATGACGTCAGCCTCTCCTCGATCAGGAGACCGTCCGGGTTGGCATAGGCGTCGAGGCGCCGGGCGCCCTCGGCCGTGAAGTCGCCGAGGATGGCGCGGGGGCGATACTCGCCCTCTAGGAAGACGTGCAGCTGCCCGTCGCGGGTGACCTTGACCACCTCGATCCGGGTCACCCGGAAGCGCGGCTCCCACTGCTCGATCGCCGAGGTGATTGCGGCGAAGTACGGGGTCACCTCGTTCGGCGTGATCAGCCGGCCGAGGAGGTTGGGCACGAAGGAGCCATACCACTCACGCATGATCCTCGACCCGAACCGGGTGTCGAAGATGTCCCGGAGCGACTGGATGACGTGTTCCCAGCCGGTGACGATGCTCCCCGTGGCCGCATCGATCCCGACCGATGGATCACGGAGGTTGATCGACATGGATGTCGGCTACGGCTTGCCGCGGCGGCCCCTGCGGGCTGCCTCGGGCGTAGCGGTGACAGGCGGTGGCTTTGCCTCCTGCGCGGTAGTCTCCGCCGCCATCGCGGGAGGAGGAACGGAAAGCTCAGGCGGGGTATCGAGGGCAACCAGCGACCCGAGGCGAAGCTCATGCTCGGCCTGCTTCTCGGTCAGTTCGAGCACCATGCCGACGCCAGTGTTGCGATGGGCCGCCACGAAGCGGCCCGCCTTCTCGGTGATGGCGTAGCGGGGCATTAGGCACTCCGGGCTATACAGGGGTAAGGGAGCCCCAAAGGGACAAAACGCGGCAAGGGGGCTCATCGGAATTGGGCAAACGGCAGAGATGAAGAGCCTCTACTCGGCAGTCATCGCCACGGTCGCGCTCTTGGCCGCCAGTCCTTCACCGGCTGACGAAGCGGCTGCCCGCGGCGAGACGGTCGTGGATCAGTGGTGCCGGCTATGCCACCTGCGCGCGACAGACCCGCCCAATCCGGACATGGCGCCGCCCTATGAGGAGATCGTCAAACGTCCCGGCCGCGACGAGGCCTACTTCGTCGAATTTTTGCAGGAAGACCATTTCCCGATGACGATCTACCGCCTGTTCGACGATGAGAAGCGCGATGTGGTCGCCTACCTTCTGTCGCTCAAACGGAACTGATCCTCGGCCCAGCTGAGGATACTGGGTCGGGCCCACCTCAATCCGCTGGCGCTTCCGTCTCCGCTGTACCCAACACGACGCCACCGTGGGTGTGGGTCGCGCCGATGTTCTTGCCATCGTGCGAGACCTTGCCGCCTTTGATCGCGATACCGTCGCTGGTGATGTTGATGGCAACACCGCCCGCCTTGATCTCGACGAGACCGTCCTTGATCGTCATTCGCAGATCGCCGTAGGTGAGGACATTCTCGTCCCCGCTCTCGGACGGCGCCGAGTTCTGGTTGGACCAGGTAAACGGCACGGCCACGGCTTGTTGCCAATCGCCCGCAGGCGCCATCAATGTGAACTGCTGCCCAACCGACGGCGGGATGTGGACCTTCAGGGCGCCGGCCATCTGGGCGTAAGGAATCCAGGGCGACAGGAATGGCTTTCCTTCGACGTCCGTGCCGAATTTCAAGCGGACGCGATGCTTGGACGTGTCAAGTTCCTCTACCGTCCCGTGCCGTAGCATGCCGGAGAAGCGGCGCTCGAGCTCGGCAATCCGGGCGGCGAGTTCGACGATCTCACGCATCGACGGCCTCAGGCTCCAACCGAGATGACCACGTCCGCAGGGTCTCCCGTAAGCCTGATCTCTTCGAGGGCTTCGGCATCCTCCGCGAGATCGATGATAGGTCCGAGCCCGATCGCGTCCGCCGTTTCGAGATGGATGCCAAGGGCATTCGCAGCGCGGCGCCAATCGGCCAGCGGCTGACCCTCAATCGTGACGCGGAGCAGGTCCGCGATCGGCGATAGCGCCTCGTCCTCCGTCATCACGGCGAGCACATCCTCCCAGGTCGAGCCCGGCACCACCGCCGCGCCATCGGCTGGAGCCTCGATCAGATCGCAGCTGAGAACGATCTGGCGGGCCGCAAACCGAACGCCATGCTCGACCGAGGCACCGCGCCTCGAGGAGCGCTTGTGGACGCGCGGCGCGAGCTTCATCCACACCCGGGACCAGGTGGTCCGCTCCCGGGTGAGCGCCGTCATCACCTGGTGCTCGATCAGGTCGAGGACGATCTCCATGCCTTCGTCGGTGTGCGGGATCGAAAGGCTGACATCCCCGCTCACCTCGACCCGGGATGCGATCGCCGCCTCGATGACAAGTTCACATCGGGTGTCGCCATGCATGAGGTCACGCCCGACCGTATCAACTTCGTAGTCGTCGGTCGTCACGATCAGGACCGGCGCGCGGGTTTCGGCGATGGTCTGGTCGATCGGATCGATCGCGCTGTCGAAGACCCGGGCCTCGGCAAGGGTCGCGCCCTTCAAGGCCCGTGCCGCCGCGATCCGCATAGCCAGGCGGGAGAGACTCATTCCGGTTGATCCTCGCGGATGAGCAGGAAGCCCAGATCACCCATGTTGGTCGGCTGGATCGCAGAGATGGCGTAGGTGGGCGAACCGGGACGGCCCGGGAGAGTGAGGAGATCGCCTTTGGCCGGCCGAAAGGGCAGCGCGTCGGCCTGCTCCCGTGTGATCCAGAATTCCGACCGCGCCGCGTTCACCCGTGTCGTGCCGTCCAACTCGGAACCGCGCGCCTGCCCGTGCAGGTCGAAGCTCGTCGGTCGAGCCGAGAAGACGCCCCAGAAGGTTGCACCGTTCCGGTCGGCATCGGCGGCGCGCTCCACATACTGCTCGGACCGCCGGGGTCGAAGAATCGCCTGCTCGCCGTAGGCGGTCACCACGGCCGAGGATGCCGCAGCATCGAGGGCATCAAACGGCGAGGTCATCGGTGCCGCCGGCTCAGGTGCGCTTGCCGGGGATGAGGACGCGCGGCCGGGTGCAGTAGTGGAGCGCGTTCATCTGGAACTCAAGGTTTACCCCCTTGCCGTTCTGCATCTCCCATTGCTTGGCGTAGAGGCGCTGGCCGGGGGTGTTGACGGTCTCGATGTAGTCGGCGGGCCCGTACACCGTCCGGAAGAGCCCCGGAACACCGATCGGATAGAGATGGCACTTGTTGGTGTCGATGCCGACGTTCTGGCCTCCGCGGTAGTTGGCCCAGGTGATGCCGCCGAAGTCGAAGGTGCCGTAGATGCCGGACGTGCCGGCGGTGATGTAGGCCGCGCGGAGGTTGGCCGCCTCGGCGTAGCCCTTGTAGGTCTCGCGGACCTCGCGGTGCGCAATCAGGTCGTCGAAGAAGGCGTCGCCGCAGAAGGACATGATGCCGGTATAGGGAAGGCCATCGAGGATGCCGGCCATCTGGCGAACCACGCCGGCGCACTTCTTCCGGAGCGCACCCTCGCCAGGATTGGCGTTGTCGAGGTCGAAGTCGACCTCGGCCTGCTGGTTCTCGCCGAACTCGGTGAAATAGTCGAAGAGGACCGAGCCGTCGGCGTCGAGGAGCTGGCCAGTCTTGAGGATGTTGAGGCGGTGGTACTCCTCGGTGAGCGCAAAGAACTGCGAGGCCTCGGCGGCGCGGTCGGCGATCTTGGCCTGCAGCCGCTCGACGGCGATCTCCTGGCCAAAGGCGCGGACCTGCTGGACTTCGTCGGCGTAGATCGCGTCGTCGACCTGGAAATGAGGGATCTTGAGGAGCCGCATCGCCCGCTTGGACTTGTCGAAGGTCTGGCCCGGCCCACCGCGGGGGCTGGCCGAGACCAGCATGCGATTCTGCTCCTTGTCCTTCTCGATGGCGATATCGAGCGTATCGATGCTGGTGGTCTGGAAGAGACCCATCTGGCCGATACGGGACGGGGTATACTTGATCTCGCGGAGCGCATCGGTGAGGCGCATGACGCTGAAGGCATCCTGCGCGAAGATGTTGAGGATGGTCATGGAGGGTCCTTTCGCGGGGATGCGCTGTCAGACTGAAGTCAGTCGGGATGCGCGCGGTCGGGCCGGCGTGATCAGCGGACGATGATGCCGAGGGCGGCGAGGGCGACGTTGGCGGCGGCCTTCTCGGCCGGCTGGTCGCGGTCGGCGTGGTAGACGAGGCAGTGTCCGTTGACCTCGGCGTCTCGAACGATGGCCGCGACGTCCACGTCGGCGCTGGTGGCGTCGGCGCCGTAGATGGTGATGGCGGTCGGGTTCTGGCTGCCGTCGGAAGCGCCGACGGCGCTCGCGACATACTTGTCGGAGGCCGTCACTTTGCCAAGCACTGTGCCCGGGGCAATGACGCCGGCGCCGCTGGCGATGGTGATGCTCTCGCGCGAGCGCTGACCGTTCGCCTCGGTCATCAGGAATTCGCCCGGGTGCCGGGCCTCAAGCAGGACGTTCATTTCGGATTCTCCGGTTGGGCCGCGGGTGTCAGGCGGTGTGGAAGCGCTGGTTGGCGGTGGCGATCGCCTTCTTCCAGCCGGCGACCGCCCGCTCGGCGGCAACGTCCGTCGCGGCGGGATCGCGAGAACTGCCGATCTCCGCCCCGCTGGCGGCGCGGGTGGCGAGCGCTTCGATGCCGGCTTCCTTGGGCGAAGCGGCGAGCAGCTTCTCGGCCTCCGTGACGGTGAGACTGGTCTCGGTGGCGAGCACCAATGCCTGCGTCATCCGCCCTTCGGCGGTAGCGGACGTGACGATGGCACGGATCCGCGCGCGTTCCTCGGTCCGGGCGGCGGTCGCCGCGGCATCCCGGTCGGCGACCGAGATGCCGGTTCCATCAGCCGCGGGTGCATTCTCAGAAGTGCTCATATGGGTCCCTCCTGTGCGGGTTGGTCGGCCGGCAGGTTGTTTCCGGGACAGTCCGGCCAAGACCTCGTCGAAGGTCGCGATCCGATCAGCGAGGCCGAGGGCGACCGCGTCGGTGCCGATGAAGGTCCGGGCTTCCGTCGAACGTGCACCGTCGATGGTGAGGCGTTCGCCGCGTCCGGCGGCAACAAGGCCGACGAACTGGTCGTAGTGGGCATCGACGCTGGCCTGGAGGTCGGCGCGGACCGCGTCCGACAGCGGCTCGAAGGGGTTGCCGTCAACCTTGTGGCTGCCGGCGAAGATCAGCGTGGGCTTGATGCCTTGGGCCGCAAGCTCGCCGCTCCGGTCGGCATGGATCATCAAGACGCCGATCGAGCCAAGGATCGAGGTCGGCGACACCACGATCTCGTTCGCGGCGCTGGCGATGCCGTAGGCGGCCGACGCCGCCATGTCGTTGACGAAGGCCACGACGGGCTTGGTCTGGCGAACGGCTCGGATCAGGTCGGCAACCCCGGACATGCCCGCTGCCTCGCCACCGGGCGAGGAGACGTCGAGCAGGATTGCGTGGACCTCAGGATCTGACGCAGCGTCGCGGATCTGGGCCCCGATGCCCTCGTAGCTGGTCAGGCCCGAGCGGCTATCGAGCCAGGCGCCGCGGTTCACCAGCGTGTCCAGAACCGGCACAATCGCGATGCCGTTGGTGGCTCGCGTCAGCGCAGATCGGCCGCTGTCCCTCCGTGCCGATCCGACGAAGCGAGTTGCATCGATATCGGGTCCGATGCCGAGGTCGGCGTCCACGCCGATCCTGCCGGCGAGCGCGGCAAGAAGGACCTCGGCCTTGGCGGGATGGATGAGCAGCGGCGTATTGAGGAGCCGATCCGCGAGATGATGGAGCTGTGCCGCCATCAGAACCCTCCCGCGCGAAGTCCGAAGCGGCGCCGCGCGCCGGACCTGCTGGCGCATAGCCCCTCGAGGCGGCTCAACTCGGCGCGCAGTGCCGGGATGTCGCCCTGGCCATACTGGACGCGACGGCGGACGCCGTTGCCGGCATCGAACTCAACGAGCTCTGCCCTGCGGCCCTCGAGCAGCGCGTAGTAGGCCTCGCGGATCCGCGGCAGCACGGCGCAAGGATCCGCGTAGTCGGTGTCGGCCGCCGTCATGTTGACGTGTCCCGGTCAGTGTCTTCGGCTCCGGGTGCCGTCGTGATGCCTTGGTGCTGGGCATCCGGCAGGCCGTAGGTCTCGCGCATCGCCTTCTCGCGGGCGCGCTGGGCATAGACGTCCTCAATATCGTAGCCGAGATCCTCCGCAATCGCGGCGTCGGTCATGACGCCGAGGCGGCACCAGATCTCGTGCGCCTTCGCGGTCTTGAGGTCGTCGGCCTGCGGCTTCGGCGCACCGCGCCAGATCGCCCGAGAGGCGGCCGCCCGGTTGGCAAGGAAGCCAGCGAGCCCGCCCGGGAACGGAATGCCGCCGCGGGCGATCTCCTCCTCCAGCCAAGCCTCGTAGACCGCATTGCACAGCGGCGCGATGACATGGGCGCGGCGATAGAGCGTGATCTGGAAGATCTCGCCGGTGGCCATACGCACGCTCGAGTAAGTCGCGTTGGTGTAGTCGGCGGTAGCGCTCTCGTAGGTGAGGCCCATGCACCGCGCCAACTCGCGGAGGAGATGGGCGGCGAAGTCGCGGTAGTCCGAATGCGGGTGCTGCGCCCGATGGAGTTCGAGCTTCTGGCCGGGAAAGAGATGGGCAATCCGGCCATTGATGCCGAGGTTGATTGTGGCCGTGTCGTACCAGCCGGACTGCGCCTGGATGTAGGCGTCCCACGGCGACACGCCGGTGGCAGCAAGCCGCGCCTGCTCCTGCGGCGTCAGCAGCCCGTTCAGTACCTCCTCGGTCGGCTCCTCCGAAGTGATCGACGCCGCAAACACCGTCTGCAGGATTGCCGCCGTGAGCGTCGCGTCCGACAGCTGGTCGAACTGCCGCGCGACCTGCAGCGCCGGCGTCAGGGGGCTGATACCGCGCACCTGGCCCGGCATGCCGTCGAAGACGTGGATGACGCGCGTCCGCCCGAGGGTGTCCCGAGCGGCCACCTCCACTTCGACCGTGCCCAGCAGCGGATCCTTCCGGCTCGCGAGATAGCCGACCGGCATCCCATCCGGGTCCATCCGAACGCCCTGGACAACCCGGCGAAGGCTGTCGTCGCGGCGCGGGATCCGGTGTGGCGGGAGCAGCCGCACCTTGGTGCCGTAGCGGCCGCCGGGTCGCTCGCGCCACGGCAGCTCCGTCCAGATCTCGCCGGTGGCGAACCACGAACGGAAGGCGGCCGCCTGCATCAGGCCGAAGCTGCGTCGTCCCTCAATGTCGCATTCGTAGGCGCGGTCCGCCCACAGGCTCCAACGCTGTTCGACGAGTTGTGCCCATTGTTCGGCCTCGTCGCTCGACATGCCGAAGACGTCATTCTCCGGCATGGCCTTCAGCCGCAGCCCAGTGCCCACGGTGTTGGCGACCGCCTGATCGAGCGCGCCTGCGATCCAGCCGGAGTTCTGGATCAGGTCGGTTGTGCGCGCCGCTGCCAGGTCCCACGAAGCGCCGACATCGTCAGACGCGTCCCGAAGCGCCGGGCGCCAACCACCGAAGACGACGCCGCGATTGCCGCGCATGAAATCGGCACGGACCGCCGGCGGCGCACTGCTCCGCCTCTGGGCCGGCGCGAGCCAGTCCCGGATGGTCGCGACCAAGCCCACGATGTCACCTGTTCAGTCGCGACGAGAGGCCGGCAAATCGGATCCGAAGGTTGGGGTCGGCTGCCGCATGTGGCGCGGTGTCCGCGATCCGCGCTTCGTTCACTTCTGCACCGGCCCTCTCGATCGGCCCATCGCCCGACCGCACCACACCTTCCGGAATGCGCTGGACGTTGAGCGAGTAGCCGATCGCCATGGCCAGCGCCTCACAATCGAGAAAGTGGTTCTGTCGCGAACGCTGGACCCATTGCGGCTTGCCGGTCCCCGTGTCGACGACGCGCACCTCCGAGACCAGCTGCTTGCAGTAGTCCTCGTCGATATCGTCGGGCACGATGAAGCTGCCCGGCTGGTCCATCGGCGTCCGGATCCGTGAAACCAGCAGCGACTTGAAGAAGTCGGTCGAGAGCCAGACCAGATTGATCGAGTAGGACGCCTGCTTACCCTTCGGCGTCACCTCGATCTTCGACACCCGATAGGGCGGCGACATCGTGGCGCGGCCCTTGGTCGGCGATACCAGCCAGGCATAGCGGCGCGTGAACTCGTAGACCTTGTGCTCGTCGCCGGCGTCCGGCTTGTTCGGCCGGAAGCCCGAGTCGATGAACACCCGCTCGATCTGCATGCCACCGATCGGCATCAGCATCTGATCGGCGAGCGCGTTCCAGACCTCGTCATCGTCGGTCGGTCCGAACAGCTGGCCGCGATCGATCAGCCAGGATGTCCCCCGTGAGCCGAAGCCGCGGATGGTGTAGAAGAGCGAGAGCTTCTGGACGTCGACCGCCATCCCGAGACGGAGCACACCATCCGGAAGCTCCTTCATCCGGTAGGGCTGCCGCCGCTGGAGGATCTCCTGGTAGTCGAGGGCATCGCGTCCCGACGCCGGGGTGTAGCACTCGCCGAAGCCGGCATTGAGCGCGGTCTGCAGCTGATCGGGGTCTCCGGACGCAAGCGCCCGGACATATCGCTCGACCCGAGTGCCCCAGGTGACGAACGGGCTGGCCAGTCCGCTCGCCCAGAAGCTGAGCACCGCGTTCTCGGCCGGTTCGCCAAGAACGTTCCCGTCATCCATCCACTGGCCGGGCGCGATGTATAGGCCGCGGGCGTTCATCTCCGCCTTGTCGTCGTCCTCGTGCAGACCCCCGCAATGCGGACACGCGAGCTGAGCGGACCTGGCGGCCTCGGCCGGCGTGGCATTCTCCGGCCAGCGCATCTGCTCGAAGCGCGGCACGAAATAACGATCGCAGTGGAGGCAGGGCCAGCAGAAGTGATGCCGCGTACCCGACTGCCATAGTCGCCAGATCGCGCTCTCGACCGCCTCCGGATCGCCGACCTTCCAGAAGGTCAGACCGCTCCGCGCATCCAGTTCCGTCTCAATCAGACCCCGCGATGGCGTCGACGTGATCGCGGTCACGAAGTCGGCGTAGGTCTCGCCGCGGGCCTCGACCAGGCCAAGGGGATCGCCCTGGCCCTTCACGTTGGCGAGCATCTCGTCATACTCGTCGACCAGCGCCAGCGCTGCCGGGCTCGACTTGAGCGCCGCCGACGACCCGGCATGCGCGAGCCGCACTGGCACGCCGGCAACGATCTTCAGCGTCTTCTTCATCCGCCGACCGCGCACGACCTTGGCAGCCAGCGTTTCGGCCTCGTCGAGTAGGTTCATCAGCCGCGGTTCGAACTGGTCGGTCAGGAAGTCGCGGATCGGTCCGACATAGAGGATCGGGGCCGGCCGCTGGTCGAGGCGAGCGCCAAGGACATCGAGCAGGCCGTCAGTGTTGTGCGTCGGCACCATGCGGTAGCCGGCGAGGAACAGGTGCGAGGGACTGTCGACGCCGATGCAGCGCACCGGCACCGACGGGACCGCGGCAATCTCCCGGATGTACCGCAGCTCCGCCATATGCGGCCGGCTCCGCGAATGATGCACCGATCCCAGGGCGTCCGTCTTGCGCTGCAGCCGGAACGGCGACCGTTCGCGGTAGGCAAGAAGGGCGACGCAGTAGAATGGGGTCCGGTACTTCCGAGACAACCGCTCGCGAAATCGCGGCTTGAACCCGAGGCTCACGGCCAAGTCGAACGCCTGCAAAGCCAGCGATTCATGCTTGGAGCAGAATTCAGCGCGGCCCCGGCTGGCGCCACCATCGGTGTCCATGAGTCCCTGCAGCAGCGCCATCCTCTGCGCCGCCGACGCCCGGAGGTACTGGGCGGGAATGTGCTTGTTTACGATCTGGCCGAGCGCACGAAGGCGCGACGACAGGTTCTCCGGATCGCGCGGGCCGGCTCCCGGAGCCGAAAGCTGCACGTCCCATGCACCGGACGTCGTGGTTCCGTACCAGCGCGCTTTGGTCTGCAAGCCTTCGGCACTCAGCTCGCCCATCATGGCGTCGAAGTCATCGCGGCCGATGGTGATCCGCGCCGATCGGCTGTTGCCGTCACCAAGCCACGCGCCGAGGACATACGGCCGGACCGGCAATTCTGCGTCGGGCAGGTCGAGCGCACCGGTCACCGGGATGGCGAAGCGCGCGGCACCGTTGCCGAGCATCAGCCCTTGGTTCAGCATCTGCTCGGTGGTCAAGGTCTCCTGGGAACGGCCACCGTCGCGCGCCCATCGATCGGTCGTTACCGTCCATAGGTGATCAGCGTCCGCGACAATCTTCTCACCATCGTCGAACGTCACGCGATAGCAGGGCCGGTCGGTCTGGACCGGGCTGACGATCACAACCCGGCACGGTGCGCCATGCTCATCGAACAGCGTGTCACCGACCCGCACGTCGGCCATCGTCGTCCACCCCTCCGGCGTCGGCAGGGGCGTGTCGAGGGCCAGCGATTTCCCCATCTGGGCCCCGCAAACCAGTACCACCCGTTTGTGGAGCCCGGCATGAACAGCGCGGACGACCGGAATGACGTAAGGCGTCAGGCTCGGATCACGCGGTCCCGGCAGCCCTGACGTCTCGGCATAGACCCGGTTCGCCCGCGCCCATTCATCCGGCGGCAGCTTGGGGCTGGGCCTGAGGATCGCCGTGGCCAGCTCCCAGAGCTGCCGCCTTTTCAGCGGCTCGCTCGGAAAGGCGCGAGAGGACACCATCGACTTCCGTCTCGATCCTGTGGCGTTCGTCCATGATGCGCGTCAGCCTCGCCGGCAGCCCGGCCAGCTCCGATCGGACCGCGGCGGCGAACTCGGCCATGTCGGCGAGGGCATCCTCGAGCGGGATCAGGTCTCGCGATCGCTCGGCAATCCTCAACTCGATCTCCAGCGCCCGGGCATCGCGCACCCGGCTGTCGGCGGCCGACTTGGCCGAGCGTCGCTCGTCGTCCTTGAGGTAGCGGAGGTAGCCCTGGACGGCACCGACAAGCTGCACCACGCCGCGCTTGTCGGCCTTCGGGACATATCCCTGCTTCTGCAGCTGCCGGATGCGCTCCTCGGAGATCATCAGGAGCCGTGCGGCCTGGCCGATAGGTATCAGACCAGACTGCTCGGCCACGCGCGCCTCCACCTTTCTCGGGCCCGAGAAAGCAATGAAATGATCGACTTATCGACTTGGCTTCCGCCGCGGATCACGCCTGTATGCGATCACCAGAACGGAGACGCGGACATGGCAAGGACCAGGGACAACAGCGCGGCGGCAGCCGTTTTCATCGCGAAGAAGGGCGAGATCGACGCGATGCTCGGCCGGCTTCAGAGCCTCAGCGCCGACCACTTCAACGTCGACCCCGACCGGATCACTTGGGGCGACGTCGGCACGCTCAGCCACTACGCCGAGCTCCTCAAGCGCATCACCGACAGCGCCTTCCGCGAGGGCGAATTCGCCGACTGAGTCGACGCCCCCTTGCTTACCTGCTCCTGCCCCGCCGGCACGCGGGGCTCGGGGTCGTAGAAGGCTCGCGGATGGTCGCGGGCCCTCTCGAAACCCTGAAGGAGCCCACAATGACCAAGCTCACCGACACCCAACTCATCGTCCTCGGCAAGGCCTGCGAACGTACCGACGGCGCAGTCTACCCGGTCACCACCAAGCTGAACGGCGGGGCACTTGCCAAGGTGCTCAACAGCCTGATCGCCAAGGACCTCATCAAGGAGGTCCGCGCCAAGCGCGACGAGACGGTTTGGCGCCGCGATGACGAGGACCGCCCGCTCACCCTCTACGCCACCCCGGCCGCCTATCAGGCGCTCGGCATCGAGCAGGAGACTTCCGGGCAGGAAGCCGAGGCCTCCGAGAAGCCAAAGCGGACGCGCGTTGCGAAGGGCGCCAAGGTGACAAAGGAGAAGCCGACGTGCACGCGCGCCGACAGCAAGCAGGCGCAACTGATCGAGATGCTCAAGGCTCCGAAGGGGGCGACCATCGACGAAATCGTCGCCGCCTTCGGCTGGCAACCGCACACCGTGCGCGGCGCGATCGCCGGGGCGCTCAAGAAGAAGCTCGGCCTCGAGGTGACCTCCGAGAAGGTCGAGGGACGGGGCCGCGTATATCGGATCGTCGGCTAAGCTCAGCCGAGACGTCTGCCGAGCGCTGCGCCGCGCCCGGCAGCGGCTCCGCCGGCGGCGGAGATGACGTTCCCTCGGCGAGGGATTTCTCGGGTGTCCCACCGGCCAGGCGCTTGGCCTTCACACCCGCGAAGCTCGACCCCTCACCCTCCAGCGTTGCCGCCCTGCCGGTGAACTCCTGCCAGCGGCTGACGATCACGTCGACGTACTTCGGATCGAGTTCCATCAGGCGCGCGGCCCGGCCGGCGCGCTCGCAGGCGATCAGCGTCGTCCCCGAGCCGCCGAAGAGGTCGAGCACGATGTCCCGTGACTTCGACGAGTTGCGGATCGCGCGCTCGACCAGCTCCACCGGCTTCATCGTCGGATGCAGGTCGTTGGCCCGCGGCTTATCGTGGTGCCAGACGTCGCCCTGGTCCCGCGCGCCGCACCAGAAGTGTTCCGAACCCGCCTTCCACCCATAGAGGATCGGCTCGTACTGGCGCTGGTAGTCCGAGCGGCCGAGGGTGAAGGTGTTCTTCGCCCAGATCACGAAGGTCGACCACTTGCCACCGGCATCGAGCCAGGCGCGCTGGAGCGTATGGAGCTCGGACGAGCTCATGCAGACGTAGCAGGCGCCCTTGGTGACCGCGAGCAGGTTGGTGCACGCCGCCTCGAGGAACTTGGCGAATGAAGCGCCCAGCGCATCGTTGAGGATCCGGCGCCCCTTGCCAGGCGACTTCGCGCCTCCCTGGCCGCCGTAGTCCACGTTGTAGGGCGGGTCGGTGAATGCCATGTCGGCAAGCACGCCGCCCATCAGACGCTCGACGGCGGCCAAGGCCGTGGCGTCGCCGCATAGGACACGATGGTCGCCGAGGATCCACAGGTCCCCCGAACGCGAGGTGCTTTCGTCCGGCAGGGCGGGCGCGTCGTCCGGGTCGGTGAGACCTTCGAGCGTATCCTCTGACAGCAGCTCGGACAGCTGATCGGCGTCGAAACCGGTCAGATCGAGATCGAAGCCGTCGAGCTTCAGATCCCCGAACTCGAGCTTGAGTAGTTCGTCATCCCACTCGGCGTTCTCGTGCGAGCGATTGTCCATCAGCCGGTAGGCGCGTACCTGCGCCGGGGTAAGACCCTCGGCGACGTGGACCGGCACCATCGTCAGGCCCAGGGCCTTCGCGGCCTCGAGCCGGGTGTGACCGACGATAACCACCATGTTCTCGTCGACGACGATCGGCTGTCGGAAGCCGAACTCGGCAATCGATGCCTTCACCGCGTCGATTGCCTTGGCGTTGTTCCGCGGGTTCCGCGCATAGGGGACCAGCCGCTCGACGGCCACGTCGGTGACGAGCATCAGAACACCTGTCGATATTGGGTGGGGGCCGGCCTTGCAAAGGCCCGCCCGTGGCGACAATCTCAGGTCAACAAACCGGTCATCGGGGTGAAAGCCGGCGGGGAATATTCGCTCCAAGCGGAAAGGCCGGCCTATGCGCGTGTTGCTGACCTCGATCAGGGGCACCGGTCATGTGCGCCCGCTCTTGCCATACGCCCATGCGCTGCAGTCGCATGGCCACGACGTGCGCATCGCCACGCCGAGTGATGCTGCGGCGATGCTGGCGGCCGCCGGCGTGCATCACGTCGTTACCGAGCGGGCCAGCGACCAAGAGCTGTCCGCGTTCTGGTCCGCGAAGGGGAAGCTCACCAACGACGAAATGATCGCCATTGCAGTTTCCGACGTCTTCATCGGGATGAGCGCACGCCACGCCTTGCCCACGATCCTGTCGGAAATCGAGACTTGGAGGCCGGACGTTGTCGTCCGCGAGTCCGTCGAGTTCGCGGGATTGGTCGCCGCCGAATTGCACGGAATTCCGAGTGCGATTGTCGAGGTGCACAACGGCCCGACCGAGGTCGGGCTGTATCGTCTGGCGACTGACAGTCTCGACGGTTTCCGGGCCCGGAACGGGTTGGCGCCAGACGGTGGCGCTGCCCTTCGCAGGCAACCTGGCTTCACGTCCTTTCCGGCCGCGATCGATGATGCCGCGCGGCCCCTGGACAGCCCGCCCCGGTTCCGGGTGCGCTCGGACCCGCCGGAGGCCGTCGATCCGCGGCGGCTTCCGTCATGGCGCAAGGCGCCGGAGCTTCCCTTCGTGTACGCCTCTTTCGGAACGGTTGCCGACGGCAAGAACCTATCCGCCTACCGCGCCGCGCTCGAGGCGATCGGCGGCCTCGAGGTTGAGGGCCTGCTGACGACGGGCCCTCACGTCGATCCGATGGATCTCGGCCCGGTCGCCGGCAAGGTGACGGTTGCTCCCTTTGTGGCGCAGGCCGAGGTCCTGGGCCATGCAGCCGTAGTGCTCTGCCACGGCGGGTCCGGTACATTGATAGGGGCGCTGGCCGCCGGCAAGCCGCTCGTCATTGTGCCCCTCTTCGCAGATCAGCCTCTCAATGCCGCCACGGTCGCGGCGACCGGCTGCGGGCTGGCGGTCCTTGAGATCGAGCCGGAGGCCATCCGTGGCGCGCTCGAGAAGGTGCTTTCCGACCCCCGCTTCGGTGAGGGGGCAAGGGCGGTCGCGGCGGAGATCGCGACCCTGCCGGACATGGACGAGGCGGTCGCCAGACTGAACGCCATGGCCTGATGGCTGGCACTTCGAGCTCCAGGCGCAGACATCCGCCCGAAGACGAGCCCGCCACCTTGCCGCCCCACCGAGACATCGGTTTACGAGCGTCGGAGTGCCCCGCAAGTCGATCGCTGAAACACCGAAAGCCGAGGAAATCGGCCGATCATTTCCAAAACAAAATGGAAAAATGAAACCGAGAAAAACACCCGAAAACCGGGCGGCGGCGCCAGCGCAACCCAGACGGGAGAAATGGGGCTCCTAGCCCCGCCCCACCCCTCACTTTCGGATTCCGATCGAAAACGGCAATGCCATCAGGCGTTGTGCCTCCTGAAGCACCTTTCCATTCTGCGCTTCCCATGCCGCCAGTGCGTCGTCGCGTAGCATCTCGACCGGGACGGCCGGTCCCAAAAGCTGCTCGATCGGGAAGCGCGCCTTGCTCGTTCGCTTGAACACGTTGCCGCCGAAGCGGCCGACGACGAAGGCCGAGCGATACATCTGTGCCCGTCCCCAGACCTTGGCGCGGACGCCGTAGGAGAACTGCTTCGCGCCGAACACAGACAGCGGCAGGTGTCGGCCGGTGCCGATGATCCGCGTCTCGAGCGTCGCCCGCGTCGAGGCGTTGAACTTCATGGCCGCCGTCACGGCGCCGCGCGGGATCGACGACTGTTCTGCGAGCGCGCGACGGTGAGATGTGAAGGCTTTGCGACCTTCCTTGTTCAGGGCCAGCGAGAAGGCCTGCCTAGCCGAGCCCTCGCCGATCCGGAAGCAAGCCGCTTCGAACTTGACGCGCACCTTGTCCGGCTCGGTGAGGACGATGCGCAACGCCGATGCCTCCGAAACGCAAAATGCCCGAAGCCTTGGCTCCGGGCACAGTTTCGAGATTGGAATATCGGAATTACTAGAGATGTTTCTAACTCCTGTCAACAACAAACGTC
Source organism: Bauldia sp. (assembly GCA_022841545.1). Lineage (GTDB taxonomy): Bacteria > Pseudomonadota > Alphaproteobacteria > Rhizobiales > Kaistiaceae > Bauldia. The sequence goes on from JALHRF010000001.1 coordinate 28,767, forward strand.
CGCATACGGTATGTTTGTTCAATATATGCTAACCCGTATCTTAAGCTGTTTTTTGTAATTCCTTCCGGCCACCAAAATGAAAATTGCAAACCCTGTCAACCGAACTGCGCTTGGCATCAGTCTACCGCCTCAAAAGCCCGCGTCGATCTCGCTGTGTTCCGGTGTGATACCGTGGTAAATCACAGGGTGAGCGCTGCAGACGAGTTGCCTCCGCCCGTTCAGTTCCCGGCTCTTTGAGGCACATCAAGGCAATTGCCCGGCGTTGGAGGTAGCGTTCCAACAGTGCGCTCTTGGCGTTCCGACACCACGCACACGAATCACGGGGAGGGGAAATGTCTAGGTTCCTTTGGTATGCGGCGATCTTCGGCATTGGAGTGGGAGTTCTCCCCGCCCAGGCCCAGGAGAGCAGCGACGAACTGGCTCAGCAGCTGAACAATCCAATTTCGAGCCTGATCAGCGTGCCGTTCCAGTTCAATGCCGCCTTCGGCGGTGGCCCGGACGACGACGGCGAATGGTACACGCTGAACATTCAGCCGGTCATCCCCTTCAGCATTGCCCCGGACTGGAACCTCATCGTGAGGACGATTGTCCCGGTCATTGGCCGCGAGAATGTCTTTCCGACTGATTCCAGCGCCTGGGGTCTCGGCGACACCGTGCAGAGCTTCTTTCTCTCGCCGAAGGCACCGACCGAGGGCGGGCTGATTTGGGGCGTGGGCCCGGTCTTCCTCTACCCGACCGCAACCGATGACCTTCTTGGGTCTGAGAAGTGGGGCGCCGGACCGACGGGCGTTGCCCTCATACAGAAGGGGCCGTGGACTACCGGCGTGCTGGCGAACCACATCTGGTCATTCGCCGGAGATGAGGGTCGGAACGACATCAACGCGACCTTTGTGCAGCCCTTTGCGGCGTATGCTTTGGGGAAGGGTCAGACGATCTTCTGGAACATTCAGGCCAACTACGACTGGATTGGCGACCAGTGGACCGCACCGATGAACCTCGGTTATTCGAAGGTCTTCAGCATAGCGCAGCAGCCCATGAGCATCGGCATTGCCGGGCAGTACTATCTGGACTCTCCTGAAGGCGGGCCGAAGTGGGGCGTGCAGTCGACCCTGACCTTCCTGTTTCCGACTGGGGGCTGAAAAACTCGCCGTGGTGGTGCGCAACAATCATGTTTCGCACTGTCGACAAGTTGTTTGGGAGGCCTACCATGCGAATGAAGCAACTTTGCGCCTTACTCCTGGCTGGCACTCTGGGTGGAGCTTATCCGTCCTATGCCGAGGAGGCGTTGGCCAAGGTCGAGAAGCCCGCGTCCCAGCCGCTCGGTGGAGGGGATGCTGGGGAGGTGAACCCCTCCGACCTCACCCGGGTCTTTCCTTCAAAGCCCGCCTACTCACCCGCTGTGAACCGCAACTTCCCAACGAGACCTCTTTTCGGCGATACCCATCTCCACACGGCGATATCGCTGGATGCAGGCATGGCCGGCGCGACGTTGAGCCCACGCGAAGCCTATCGCTTTGCGCGCGGCGAGATGGTTACTAGTTCGACCGGGCTCCCTGCCAAACTCACCCGGCCCCTGGACTTCCTCGTCGTCGCCGATCACTCCGACCTGATGGGCTTCTTCCCGCTACTCGCCGCGGGCGATCCTTTCATGCTCGCCGACCCCACGGGCCGGCGCTGGTACGACATGATGCAGGCGGGAAAGGGCGCTGAAGCTGCGTTTGAAGTGATCGCGGCGTTCTCCAAAGGGGAGTTCCCGAAAGCGATCAGCATTGAGCCGGGAACTTCAGCCTTCCGCACCGTTTGGGAGGAACTCGTCGATGCGGCAGAGGAGTTCAATGACCCCGGACGCTTCTCGGCGATTATCGGCTACGAATGGACGTCTCAGGCGGCCAACAACATCCATCGCAACGTGATCTATCGCGACGGCGGCGACATCGCCCGTCGGGTTGAGCCATTTACGGTCACGCCGCCCCTGGGCAGCCCGTACGAACCCGATCTCTGGAAGTGGATGGCGAACTACGAGGCGCAGACCGGTGGTCGCGTCCTTGCGATCCCTCACAACGGCAATGTCTCGAATGGCATGATGTTCCCGCTGATCCAACCGTTCACGGACAAGCCGGTGGACCAGGCCTATGTCGAGGCCCGTGCCCGCTGGGAGCCGGTCTATGAAGTGACGCAGATGAAGGGTGATGGCGAGACGCACCCATTGCTCTCGCCGAACGACGAGTTTGCGGATTTCGAGCGATGGGACCGCGGCAACCTTGATGTCAGCGTGGCCAAGACCCCCGAGATGCTGCCGCACGAATATGCGCGCTCCGGACTTCTTCTCGGACTGCAGCTCGAGAAGGAATTCGGCACCAACCCGTTCAAGTTCGGCATGATCGGATCGACCGACGCGCATACCAGCCTCGCGGCGGTGGAAGAGGACAACTTCTTCGGCAAGGTCGTGCCAATGGAGCCCAATCCGGAGCGGCTGACCCGACCCTTCATATCCAACGCCGAGACCGGGCTGAAGATCATGGAATGGGAGGTCAGTTCATCCGGCTATGCGGCCGTCTGGGCGACCGCGAATACCCGCGAAGCGATCTTTGACGCGATGGAGCGGCGCGAGGTCTATGCGACCACCGGCCCGCGAATGGTCGTGCGCTTCTTCGCCGGCTACGATTTCTCTCCTGAAGACGCCAGTTCGCGAAACCCCGCAATGATCGGCTACACCAAGGGCGTGCCGATGGGTGGAGACCTGAGGTCCGATCCGAATGGCCGCGCCCCGACTTTCCTCGTCGCGGCTCTCAAAGACCCGATCGGGGCCAATCTCGACCGGTACCAGATCATCAAGGGTTGGATGGACGCTGACGGGAAACTGAACGAGAAGGTGTATGACGTCGCTTGGACTGGCGACCGCATACCTGGGCCCGACGGCAAGGTGCCCGCGGTGGGCAATACGGTCGACGTCGAGAACGCTACCTGGACGAACACGATCGGTGGCCCCGAACTGGTCGCCGTGTGGACCGATCCCGAATTTGATCCCGCACAGAATGCTTTCTACTACGGACGCGTGATCGAGATTCCGACGCCTCGCTGGACCGCCTACGATGCCCATTACTTCGGGACCACCCCGTTGGCCGGGACAAAAATGATGTTGCAGGAACGGGCTTACACATCGCCGATCTGGTACACGCCCTGACGCACGGCGGGCGTGACGTCCCACGCGGCTGCCGTCTCTGGTCCCCCCACGGTCGTGGAGTTCAGTCGGCTTTGCTGAAGCGCTTGCTGAAGGAACCGCTGGTCCATTTCGCGGCTGTCGCGGCTGGCCTCTTCCTGCTTTACGCGGCGCTCAACACCGCGCCGATGGAAACGCCCGACCGCATCGTCGTCACCCAAGCGCGGATCGAGCAACTCGCAGCGGTCTTTGCAAAAACGTGGCAGCGCCAGCCTTCCGCTGCGGAGTTGAAGGGACTCGTCGACGGCTACGTCAAGGAAGAGGTCTTCGTCCGCCAAGCCTACGCAATCGGGATGGACCGGGACGATACAGTGATCCGCCGCCGCCTGCAGCAGAAGATGGAGTTTCTCAACGACGCTGAGATCGACGCGGTCGCGCCAACGGATGCCGAACTCGATGCTTACCTCGAGACGCACGCAGACCGCTACCGCGTCGAGCCATTGACGGCATTCGAGCAGGTGTTTCTCAGCCCCGAGAAGCGTGGGAATGCGGTCGACCGGGACGCGGCGGATATTCTCGCGGGCCTTGTCCGGGGTTCCAGCGCGAATTGGACCGAGCTCGGTGATCCCACCCTCCTGCCAGCAGTCATTCCGCTGACCGATGAGCCTCGGATCGACGGAAGCTTCGGTGCAGGGTTCGCCGACAGCCTAGAGGGAATGGCGCTCGGGGTCTGGTCCGGCCCGGTTCCATCGAGCTATGGGCTCCACGTCGTTCGTGTCACGGCGCGCGAAGCCGGGCGGCTGCCCGACGTCGCCGAGGTCAGGGAGGCGGTCGCGCGCGATTGGGGGGAGGAGAAGCGAAAGGCCGTCGAGAAGGAGCGATTCGATGCGCTCCTCTCGCGCTACGAGGTGGTGATCGAGGAGCCGGCGAAGACTGTCGCGGCCCAATGATCCACCGGCTCGTCTTTCTTCTCCTTGTATCGGCAATACTCGGGAGCCCGGCATCCGCCCACGAAATGCGCCCGGCCTATCTCGAGATCAGGGAGACCACGCCGGACGCATATGCGGTCCTGTGGAAAGTGCCGGCGATGGGCGATCGGCGTCTCGGACTCTATGTCCGCCTTCCGGACTCCTGCGCCGCTGGGGCCGAGCCGGTCGCCTCGATCGTCGCCGGCGCCTTCTACCAGCGCTGGGCCACGACGTGTCCCGGCGGGATGAAAGGCTCGGAGATCGTTATCGACGGTCTGAGCGAGACGATGACCGACGTGCTCGTGCGTATCGCCTATCGCGACGGGACCACCGAGATCGCACGGCTGACGCCTGACGCACCGACGTTGAAGGTGGCGGGCGCTCAAACGAAGGTCGAGGTGGCCGGCACGTATTTCCTGCTCGGCGTCGATCACATCCTCAGCGGCTTCGACCATCTGCTGTTCGTTCTTGCGCTTGTGCTGCTCATCGGCGACCGATGGATGCTTCTGAAGACCATCACGGCCTTCACGGTGGCGCACAGCATCACGCTCGCCGGAGCCTCGCTCGGCTATTTCAGCCTGCCTCAGAAGCCCGTCGAGGCTGCAATTGCCCTCAGCATCGCCTTCGTAGCCAGCGAACTCGTTCGGATGAAACCGGGCGAACGACGTCTCTCGGAAGCCTATCCGTGGGTTGTCGCCTTCGCCTTCGGCCTTCTCCACGGGTTCGGCTTCGCCGGCGCGCTTGCGGAGACCGGCCTGCCGCAGACCGACGTACCGCTCGCTCTTCTTGCCTTCAACTTGGGCGTGGAAGCTGGCCAGCTCCTCTTTGTGGCCGGCGTAATCATCGTTTATCGGGTCGTCGTTGCAATCTATGCCGTGCCCGTCACACCGGCTCGTACGGTCGCGGCCTACCTCATCGGCATCGTATCGACGTTCTGGCTGATAACCCGAGTCGCAGATTTCTGGGTTTAGGGCCAGGGAACTCACGATCGTCACTGCCGATCCAACCGAAACACCCTCACCAGCGCATTGAGCGCGACGCGGAGATTGCCGAGGTCGTCCGCTGGCCAGAGCGTGGTGTCCTCATCGACGCAGATGGCGCGATAGATCAGCAACGCTGGCCGTCGGCCCGGCGAGAACCGATGATCCCGGTCGCACTGATCGAGGGCGTCGGTCGCCGCATCGAACCGCCGGCGGAGGCGCTCGACCAGCGCGGCATCGGGTTCGCTCGAGGACCCGCCGAAGATGCCACCGCTGACGAGCAGGCCGGCGACCGACCGCGGCGACGGCAGCGGCAGGCCAAGCACCATGTGATGACGGCGGTAAAGCTCGCCGAACTCCAGACCCGCCTCGTACTGGGTGGTGCTGATGGTCCCATGCCAGGCGAGTCGGCCAAAGGCGGTGCCGAGCCGCTCGTCTCGAGCTTGTTTCGCGGTGACGCCATAGTGGCGCTGACGGGCTTCGATTGCGGTTTGCATGACGTCCTTCTCCGTTTCGATGCGGGTTCGTTTGCCGCAGGGGTAGCGGTTGCCGGATTTCCGTTTGCGACCGCGGACCGTCATGCCGACCTCCGCTGTTCGATGCGCTTGCCGTAGAACTTCTCGCCAAGCTGCTTGACCAGCTCGCGCTCGGGCCAGGTGAGGCGCTGGTCCTCGACGCTGACGGCGAGCAGACCCTGCTCGACCCAGCCGTCGCGCTTGATGTCTTCGGGGGAACGGCGACTGCCGCCATAGCCGTGGGGAAGCCACCTCATCGGGTCACCTCCGGCAGGAGGGCGGCATAGCCGATGACGTCGACGATGCTGTCGCGGTGGGACGGATCGTGCGCCAACCGAGCCAGCTTCAGATCGATCATGCAGAGCATGACCTCGGTCGGCGTCACAGGATGACCGAGGGTCACCGACCATCGTGCCGCGACGGTTGCCATCGAGGTGCCCGGATCGCCGTAGGTGACGCGGCGCTCGGCGATAGTGCCGGCGGCGTGCTCGAGGATCGCGTTCATCGCGTGCCTCCCCGGGTCTCGATCGCCCAGAGCAGGATGGCGATGGCGTCGGCCTCGTTGTCGTCGGCAGGGCTGAACCCACGCTCACGAACGGCGGCGATCACTGCTGCCTTGTCGGCGTTGCCCTTTCCCGCGATGAACCGCTTGATAGTGCCGACCGCGACACCCTGATAGGCGATCGCGTGTTCCTCGCACCAGGCGGTGAGGCCAGCGAGGAAACCCCCATAGGCATGGGCTGCATCGACGCCGATATGCCGGCGCACCTCTTCGAAGTAGACGGCCTCGACGTCACCGGCGAGACGAAGCGTCTCGTCGAGCCAGCGTTCGAAGCGGAGGTAGCGCATGCCGCCACCCTCGAAGCGATGCGGCTTGAACTCGGCGGTGCCACTGAGGATGCGGCCGCGGAGATTGCGGAACGCCCAGCCGGTGGTGGTGCCGAGGTCGAGGGCGAGGATGGCGGCGCCGACGGATGTCTCGGCAAGGCCGACCTGGGGTGGCGTACTTGCATCCGCTGCGGACAGAGTCAGAGTCATCGAAGCCATTGCATGGTCTCCGTCATGGAGGTCATCGGTGGTGGAAGGCGACGGCGGCTCTGGTGCCTGGCGGTGCTGGCCGCCGTCGTCTGATCTCAGCGCGAAGGGAGGGGCGGAGCCCGCGCGCGCGGAACCCATCCGGCGTATGGGAGGCGAGGCCAAACCTGGCGGTTGGCCTCCCCATACGTAGTATGGGGGGTTTCCCTATTCCTCATGCTGAGAGCTCCATGTATCTGTTTCCATTGGAAGTTTCTCGATTGCGGATGACGAGGTGGCATGACGGGGCGCTTTGTCATCGTCATGAGCAAGCCATTGATTTTGTTGGAGGCATGACAGAGGGATGAGGATGACGTGGGCTTTGTCATCATGACGAAGTCAGTCATCGATGCCCTCCGGATAGACCCAGACGGTGGGGTTCTCGACCTCGAGGGCGATCCCGGAATGGGGGCATTTGTAGTGGCTTGGGAAGACCGGAATCCCCTCGGCAATGATTTCGCCGGTCTCGGCATCGATCTCCGCTTCGCTGCCGAAGCGCATGCCTTCAATGACGAGATAGCCGAAGTGTGATCGGGTCGCCGCATAGCCGTGCTCTCCGAAGTCGCGGCGGAACTTCACGATGCCTTTTGTGGCGAGGACACCCAGCCGTTCGCGGATCGTATATCTGCTTCCGAGGCCGGCCTTGTTCTCGAAGGCTTCGCCGAACTGGGTGGACGTGTAGAGCCGCCCCTCGATCGCCTCGTCGAGAAGGATCGACAGCATGACGTCGCGCTTCCGATCACGCTCAGCGTCCTGCCTCGCGCCAACCTCCTGGCGGACCAGTCGCTCATTCATCGGGTTGATCTCGACCCACTGTCCCTTGACCTTGTCGATCAGCTTCGGGCGAAGCGCCGGTCCATTCCGCAGCTCGATCTCGAGCCGGCGGGCGGTGTCATCCTCGTTGGGCCGGTGCATGAGCAGACCCGAGGTGTAGAACCCGCGAAGAGCGCTCGCCCCTGACAGTGCCTGGAACGGGTCTTCGGCGACGAGTTTGCGGTTCATCTTCCGGGTATGGTGGGCAAGGATGACGCCGCAATCGGGGGCTACGGCCTCCCGCAGCACTTCGACACGCTCGGTGAGGAAGAACATCATCGCGGTGTTGTCGTTCTCGCCGCCGCCTTCAGGACCGCCATCGAAGAGATTGCGGATCGGATCGAGGCAGATGATGTCCGGGGGCGCCGCGGCGAAGTGAGCGCGGACGGCGGCGGTCGCCAGAGCGAGACCCTTGTCGTCAAGGATCAGCTTGAGCTTCGGGGTGATGAGGAGATTGTCGCGGGCTACGGCAAGCAGGTCCGGCTCGAGCGGCATGGCCTGCATCCGCTCCCGGAGATAGTGGTACTGGATCTCGGCCTGCAGGTAGAAGACGCGCAAGGGTCGCGGCGGCGCGAGGCCGAGGAAGGGCACGCCGGCGGCCATGTGGACCAGGAGGTGACCCAGGAAGTCGCTCTTGCCAACCTTGGGCGCCCCGCCGAGCACCAGCAGTCCACCAGGTGTCAGGAGGCGCGGTGCGATGATGTCCGCCGGCATCGGCGAGCGGTCGTCGAGCAGCGCGCCGAAGGAGAAGACCGGGATGGGGTCAGGCGCCGCGCCCCCGCCGTCGAGACGCAGGAGCGGCGGCCCGTTCTTTTCGATGTGCCGCGCCCAGAGCCGGTCGGCCTCCTGCTTCAGCCGCTCGACCGGCCAGGCCGGGCGGAGCATCGCGGCGTTGTACTGACAGATCGCTTCCCAGCCGTCGTCGGGGCTGATCCTGCCGTCATGAACGAGGCGGATGTAGTGGCCGATGGCGGCACTGGCGCCTTCGAACCGCGTCCATGGATCCGATCCGCCTTCGTGCACCGGCGTGGTCAGGACGTCCTGGAGGGTAGGCTTCGCGAGGTGTTCGGTTCCGCCAGGCAACTCCAGGCCGGGGAACGCCGGCATGGTTCGGACGATATCGGCGAAGTCCCGGAGGTCGCATTCGACGTCGGGGTGATGTTCGAGGATGGTGACGGCACGGACGAAGCCGCCCTTGTGATAGACGGAGCCGGCGACCCTGATTGGCTGATGCGCCGAGCGGAAGTGGCGATCGCCGCCAACCTTGGCCGCGATCTCACCCCGGAGATCGCAGATCAGTTCGATATCCTCAGCTTCCGAGGGCTCGTTGAGCTTCCACCAGACATGGCATTTCTGGCGACCTTCCGCGGTGCGGCCGCCGCTTTCGACCAGCAAGGTCGGCCGGCCGAGATGGCGAACGAGGTGGGCGTACTTGGCGCCGATGTCGCCATCGTCGAGATCGACGACGATGGTTTGCATCTGGGCGACCTCTTCGGCCCGTGCCTGTCCCGAGTTGGCGACGGTGCCCGGGACCACGTAGACGGCCGCACCCTCGCGCCAGGCCCAGTGGGTGAAGGTGGCGAGCTTCTCCGCCGCGGCGGCATCGGCCTCGATCCAGATGTTGTTGGGCTTGCCCTCCTTGCCGGCGCCCTTGTCGACAAAGCCGCGGACCGGGATCAGCCCCTCGCAGTAGCTGAACACGACATCGAGAAAGACCTTCAGCTGCTCGACATCCGGTTCGATGTCGGCGGGATCGATGATCGCGCTCACATCGTTGAAGTCGGTCCACGGATTGAAATGGACGATGTTGTCCTCGCTCATGACACGAGGCTCCAACACCGGTTGGACCACGGGCACATCTGGCAGATGTGGAAATCACGGTCGCGGGCGATGCGGGGCAGCAGTTCGCCGGCGTCGGTCGCCCGGAGGATCCGGACGGCGCGGTCGCTCATGCGCTGGGCGAGATCGGCGTCGAACGGGATCAGCTCGTGGTGGAGCTCGGCCGTGTCCTTGTTGATCGCGGTGAGGAGGGCCGGGTTGGCTGCGATACCCGGTACCGATGCATCCATGTAGGCCTGATAGAGCGCGACCTGGGAGGCGTAGACCGGCTTGGCGATGGTGACCCCGTGCTTGACCGTCTCGCGCCAGTTCCTGGCGTTCATCGTCTTGCATTCCCACAGCGCGGGAACGCCGAGTTTCAGGTTCTCCGGTGCGGCGGCGATGATGCCGTCGACATGACCGCGGACCCGGCCGCCCGCGACCGAGAAGCCGAACTGGTCGCCGTCGGGGCGATTGCCCTTCCGGGTACAGAGGTCAAATCCTGCCGCCCGCAGCCAGCGGATGGCGAGGTCCTCGAGAGCATGGCCGATGGCGAAGATGCGCAGCGTCTGCCCGGAGAATGACCCGCCTTCGTCCCTCGGGGCACCGGCGAACTCGAGCTGCAGCGCCCGCTCGCAAGGATGACCAATGCGGGACCCGCCGAGGTAGTCGCGCGGCGTCGTGGCGGCGTTCTCAACCACGAGGGCCGTATCAACGACGGCGTTGAGGATTTCCGCGAACTTCGGTTGGTGATTGTAATCGAGCATCAGAACGGCACCTCCGGGTCAGTCCTAGGCGTCGCGGCGACGATGTCGCGCAGGGCCTCCTGAAAGCCGCCGACCGCGACCTCGATGAGGGTCATGACCTGATCCCGGGTCAGGTCCATCAGCCGGGTCTCCCAGCCGATCTCCTCCATGATCTCGGCGACGAGCCTCATGGCGTCGATGATCGCCATGTGCTCTTCCTCGGTGAGGTCGATCATTGCGAACTCCTTCCTGCCGCGAGGGAGCAGACGCACATGCCGCTGTTCGATCGGAGCGAGTTTCATGTTCCCCTCCATCACGCCGCCGCCGCGAGCGCGGCCTCGGCCGCCCCGAACACCAGGGAGCGGATGGCGGTCTTGTTGAAGCGGAAGGTGAGCAGCGCCGAAGCGCGGTAGCGGGTGAGGCTGAAGTCCATCCGGCACTCCGGCGGGAGATACGCCAACTGCCGGTCGGTCGGCGGCTGCTTCAGCCAGCTGCGGGTCTTGTGGGCGCTCTCGTCGGTTTCATTGGTGTTCAGCCAGTCGTCGGCCGCCGCGAGGCAGACCATCTGCTCGCCGACACCAAGGAGCCGTGGCCGCTTCGACTGGGCGCCGCCGATCCCGTACCAATTGCCGTTGAGGAAGAAGACGCCCGCCCAGGCGTTGAAGCCGTTGGCGAGGAGAGCCGCGCCATCGCCGTGAAGGTCAGACCACTCGAAGCTCGACCGCTTCAACAGGTCGATCTCGGTCATGACGAAGGAGCCGATGGCCTCCCGTTCACCGCGCTCGGCCGCGCTCTCCCAGACGTAGCCACAGAGCGGACACTCGATGACGGCCGCGGGTACCGTGGCTGCACATTCCGGGCACTGCTTGATCGGCGCCTCGCCTGCGGCCAGACGGCCATCGAGATCGACATCCTGCTCGAGTGAGCCGTGCATCAGGCTCGACGTGCCGAAGTCGAGGATGATGCAGTCGGTCTTGATGACGCCGGGATGTTCCTCGGGATCGACTGTCCTGAGCCCCCGACCGACCATCTGGATCATGGTCGACTTGTAGGAGCTGGGGCGGAGGAGAATGACGCATGAGGTCGGCGGGTTGTCCCAACCTTCCGTCAGCACCGCGACGTTGACCACCACCTGAATGGTGCCCTTGCCATAGGCGGCGAGCGTGGCGCTGCGGTCCACGTCCTTCATCTCGCCATGGACGACCGCCGCGGTGAAACCGGCGGCGACGAAGGCCTCGGCAACGTTCCGGGCGTGGTCGACGGTCGAGCAGAAGACGACCGTCTGCCGATCGCCTGCCTTCTCCTTCCACTCCGTGACCACGGCGTCGGTGACCGGCGCCCTGTTCATGATCGCGTCGACTTCGGTCATGTCGAAGTCGGCGGCCACACGGCGAACCTGTCTCAGCTGCTCCTGGACCCCGACATCGATGACGAAGGTGCGCGGCTTTACGAGATGTCCAGAGGCGATCAGCTCTCCGATTCGGATCTGGTCGGAGACGTTCGAGAACACCTTCCGCAGTCCCTTGCGGTCACCCCGGTTAGGCGTCGCGGTGACCCCGAAGATGCGGAGGCTCGGATTACGCTGGGCGGCGCACTCGATGATGCGGCGGTAGCTCTCCGCCACGGCGTGATGCGCCTCGTCGATGACGAGCAGATCGAGCGCCGGCATCGCCGCGAGATTGGCTTCCCGCGATAGCGTCGGCACCATGGCGAACGTGACCTGGCCGTCCCAGGATTTCGTCTTGGCGTCGACGACCGAGATCGTGACGTCTGGATTGACCCGCACGAACTTGCTGCTGTTCTGGTCGGTCAGCTCATCGCGATGTGCCAGTACACAAGCCTTGGCATCGCCTCCGCGGATCCTGTCGCCGACCACCGCCGACAGCATGATCGTCTTGCCGGCCCCGGTGGGCGCGACACCGAGCGTGTTGCCATGGGCGTCGAGCGCAGCAAGGCTGCGTTCGACGAATGTCTTCTGGCGCGGCCGAAGCAGCATGACCTGGCCTCACCTCGCCCAGGTGGGGCGAATGCCCGCCGCCGGTGCCGGCTGCGGCGGCGGAGCTACGGGGTGTTGGGCGTGGGCCGGCGGATAGGTCGCCTGAGCCGCGCCTGCGTGGGCCGGTGCCGGCGCGTAGCCCGGAGCCGCTGCGTGGCCCATCACGGCCGCATAGTCCTTGTGATCACGCGTCACCGCCGAGCGGATGTCGTTCTTCTCCTCGCCGTTGCTGTCGGTGCCGACATCGATGCGGGCCACGAACTCGATGCCATCGAGGTCGGCGAAGCCGGCAATTCGGCGGGCGTTCTGTGCCTCGGGCGAGTTGTCCTTGTCGGAGAGGCCGCGGGCCGAGTTGAGGATGCCGCGGACAAGGGAGCGGCCCATATTCGCCCAGTCCGGCCCCTTCGGGCTGTAGAGCCCGATCATCGACCAGACCTTCCGCCGGGCGAACGGGCCCTCGAGCACGGTGTACTCAGCGTCGAGATAGACGGCGCCGGTCGTGCCACGCTTGGCGTAGCCGCTGGTCCAACCCTGGGACGGATCATCGAAGCCGCCCGGACGGATGGTGAGACGCACCTTGGCAATGGTGCCCTTCGGGATCAGACTGGCGTTCTGCCGGGCGTCGTTGAAGTCATTCCATGCGTTCGTCATGGACAGTCTCCTTGATCAGCGGTTGGTGGATGCGGACGGCGCGGTGCCGGCGGCCGGAGCCCCTGGCGCCGGGCGGCTGAAGGTCAGACGTTCAAGCGGGGACCGGCCGGGCTCGCCGATCTTGGTGATCAGGCGTCCGAGATGGGCCTCTTCGACGAGGTCGAGACGGCCGGAGCGATCCTTGGCGGGATAACCCCAGGGGTTCAGCGTCTGGCAGACGAAGACCCGGTGGAGATTCTTGTCGGCGTCCGCCAGCTCGGTCATCGTCAGGACTTCATCGACGATGCCGGGCAGCTCCAGACCGGTCTTCGCCCCGTCGATCTGCGGCACGAAGATCTTGCGGTTGAAGTCGTCGAGCTTCTCATCGAGGATGCCGACGAAGAACACGTCCTTGGCGCGGGTGTGTTGGAGGTGCGTGATCCAGCCGATCATCTCGCGGCCATGAAGGCCGTAGGCGCCACGGACGTCCGGCTTGCCGGTCTTCTCCGAGAACGCCTCGGGCTGTTCCTTGGCCCACTGGAAGCACAGGCGGCCGGCGACGGTGATCGAGTCGACGAAGATCGCGGCGTACTTCTCGAGCGCGGCCGGATCGCCGAACTTCGCGACAGCCTCGTCGAAGTGCCGCTGGCTGTAGGGACGGCCATCCGGGATCGCCGGGTTGGGCCCACCGATGAACACCGCGAAGTCGCGGCACTCATCCCATGTGCGCGGGCGGATCGTATCGCCGCTCCATCCCTCGACGGCGAGATCGCCCGCCTCGAGGTCATAGAACAGCGTGGATTCCGGCGGCAGGGTCCAGAGCAGGCTCGTTTTGCCCATGCCGCTCTTGCCGAAGATTGCGGCCTTGACGCCGCGCCGCTCGGCGAGGCGCTGGTCGGCGAGAATGATCGGCAGGCTCATGGCGACCCCCGCCCGTGTCCTGACGTTGCCGACTGGCCGGCCCGCATTTCGATCCGATAGGAGGGCTTGCCGGTCTCGACCCGGCGCGCCGGCAGGAACAACTCTCGGACCGGCCGGGGCCAGTTGGCGAAGGCCGCCTCGGAGACATCGAGTCTGGTCTTGACGTAGTCGGACGGATCGTCACCCCAGCTCTGGCGGATGATCTCGGCGGCGTGGCGGAGCTTGTCCTGGTCCCACTTCACCCGCTTCGGCAGGTCGGCGATGACGACGAAGCCATTGTCGTTGAAGCGGACGGTACCGGCGTCCTTTCCGGCCTCGGCGCGGCACTGCTGGGCGCGCGGCCCGTAACGCCGGTCGAGCGCCGCGTCGAGCGCCTCTTCGACTCGGCGAAGCGCCGCCTTCTGGGTGGCGAGATCATCGATCAGGCAGGCGAGTTCCGGGGCAGAGAGGGCGGCGATGTCCGGGATCGTCAGATCCCGGATCTGCTCGGTGATGACGACGGGGGGGTTCATGACGGACACCCTCACGCCGCGAGCGCCAGGGCCGGTGCGATCGGTGCCAGGCAGGCCCTCGTGGCAATCCGCCGGCGACCGCTGGCCCGCACCGCGATGTAGAGGGCGTCGTCCGGACCGAGCCGCTTCTGGACCGGATGCACGAGGCCCTGGTCCGTCGCCGCCATCACGCGACGCGCAATTTTGACCAGGCGCTGGCGCTCCTTGGCATCGCCGATCCGTCCACTCTCGCATCGGTCGAACGCCAGATGGCCGCGGTAGTAGACGACAGGGTCGCCTGCTTCGGCGTTGACCAGCCAGTCGACGAAGCCGTTCTCGTCGAGCGCGACCTCCAGAAGCGCGGGTGGGTGGATGGAAGGGCGAAGGAATCCCGGCATGAGGCAAACCTCTCGGCTTCGGCCGGGAGGGGAGGCTCCCGGCCGTCGGTGTGACTGGTTTCGGTCTGGTGCGGGTGGAGCGACCGGCCCGGTCGTCCCCTGCTACTGATCAGGTAGCGATAGAGAGGCCGATCTTTCCCAGGAGGGGTGGGGGGTCAGTCGAGGAAACGAAGATCGACGAGGCCGGCGGCCATCATCCGGTAGCGAACCTCACGAAGCCGCCGATAGAATTCGCTGGTCGACAGGCCCGCTGCGCGCTGCGCCTCGGCGATCTCACCCTCGGCCGTGATCGCTAGGCCGGCCACCGACCTGAGCTCTGCCGGAAGCGTGGTCATGAAACGATGCATGGCCTGGACATAGAGGATGTCGTCGGCGCTCGGTGCGGAAGGATCGATGACGGACTCGAGGACATCGTCTCGGTCCCGGTCATCGTCGGGATCGGTCGTCTCATCCGACCACGCACTGAGGCGACGACGGTCCTCGGCATAGCCATCGGCTATCCCCTGGGCAGCCTGGCGGGCTACCCGGTGTGCGAAGGGCGTCCATGGTCCGCGCGCCACGTCGAAGAAGCGCCGGCGTTCGAGGAGTGCCAGAAGCAACTGCTGCTCCGCATCCTGCCGGTCGGTCGGGCAGAGCCGGAGGGTTCGCGCGATGCGGCGCGCCTGATAGGCGGCGGCCGCCATCATGATGTGGAGCGTGGGGCCGTCGAGATCAGGCGGTTCGGTCTCGTGGTCGATGTGCGCCGGCTCGGACATGATTCACTCCCTGATGGTGCCGCGGCCTTCGCGCCACGTTGAACAGACTCTTCCTGTTCCCCGACGAGGTCGCCGAGGTTGAACTCAAATCGAAATTGGGACGGACTAGCTGCTGCCGCGCGCCTTGAACTCGCGGTAAACGGAAACCGCGAGTTCGAGGTCACCCTGCATGTCGGGGGGCAGGCGCCTCGCCTCGATGAAGGCGCGGTCCGTCGGAATCCCGAGCCGTTCGCAGGCGGCGATGATCAGCGAGTCCTTCGGCGCCAGCTCAAGCCCGCGCTCGATGCGGGACCAGTAGGCGGTCGAGATGTCTATCGAGCGCGAGAAATCCTTGAGCGAGATTCCCGCCCGTTCCCGTTCGCCGCGGACCCACGGTCCAAAGGCCATGATCGTGCTCCCCTTAAAGACCTGACCAGGCACGATGGCCACGAAGTAGATCGTAGCGTTCGAGCCTTACCTGGATGAAGCTCTGCGAGACGGCGTAGCGCTCGGCGAGGGTGAAGATGGCCTCTTCGACGACCTCGGTCTCGAGCGTCGTCCCGTCATAGGCCGGCGCCCCGGACAGGACCGTGGATGGACGGCCAGAGGCCGGAAAGCGGTGCTGCTTCGCCTGCCGCTGCCAGTCGACCCGAAGCAGCCACGGCGGTACCAGGAGCGCTCCCATCAGCTCGTTGGCCCGGACCTCGCGCGGGTCGCGGCGGTTCTTCATCCCGTCGAACCCTGACCGCACCGGCGCATTGGGCGGGATCAGGATCCAGCCCGGCGCGTCGAAGACGAGGTGGCCGATCTCGTGGGCAATGGTCGAACGTAAGAGCGTGTCGGAGCCCTCGAGCATCGGGCCGTTGACCGACACGAGCACGCAGTCCGGCGAGGCCTTGTCGTACTCGGTGACGCCCATCACCTGCCGGCCCGCTCGATTGACGACGCGGTGATCGAGATCCCAGTCGGCATCGAAGGCGATGCCGTTGATCTCGAGCCGTGACAGGTGCTCGCCGATGTCGCCAAGGGGAACCCGACGCTCGAGGCTGTCACCAGTGAGCTGGCTCCGGAGGGACTTGGCAACGGCCCAGATCTCGGCCGCTGACAGCCGCTCCGGCGTCGCGGTGAATTGCGAATGACGATAGGTGGCGGTGATAGGAGACATCGGACGCTCCAAGGAATATGTTCCTCTTTTGTTCTCACATCCCGTTGGCCGAGTCGAGTCGAAATTGCGCCCTCACGCAATCACTGTCCCCAGGGTTCTTCGGCACCTGCTGGGAAGACGGCGGTGTCGCGCCGCTACCTGATCAATATGTTCAATGGCCTCCGTCCCGACCTGATGTCGCCGGCCGAGCGACTCGCCGAAATCGCAGAGATCCTGGCCGCGGGCCTGGTTCGGCTCCGGGCGCGACAGTCCACCTCTTTATTGCCGTCGCCCGGAGAAAGTTCGCTCGACTGTGCCGGCGACCAGAGCGGTCATGCCAACTCCAAAACGGAGAAAGGCCTATGACCGACACTGTGCTGGCCCGCCTGGCAGCCCTGAAGACCACGTCCACCCCGGAGCTGAAGAAGCAGTGGCGCGACCTTTTCGAGACCGAGCCGCCGCCGTACAATCGCCGCTTCCTCGAGAGCCGGCTCGCCTACCGAATCCAGGAACTCGCCTATGGTGGGCTCAAGCCGGAAACGATCGAGCGCCTCGAGGCGCTGGGCGAGCAGCTCGATGGCGGCAACGTCGTGCTCCGGCGGACCCGCGCCGACGCCAAGCCGATCAGCGGTACCCGGCTGATCCGCGAGTGGCAGGGCGTCGAGCACTGCGTCACGGTCCGCGACCACGACTACGAATACCAGGGTCGCCCGTACAAATCGCTGTCGGCGGTCGCCCGCGCCATCACCGGCACGCGCTGGAACGGCTGGGTCTTTTTCGGCCTGAAGAGCCGGCGGGGGCAGGCATGAAGAAGCCGATCCTCCGCAAGCTCCGCTGCGCCATCTACACCCGGAAGTCGAGCGAGGAAGGCCTCGACATGGAGTTCAACAGTCTCGACGCCCAGCGCGAGGCTTGCGAAGCGTTCATCGCCAGCCAGAAGTCGGAAGGCTGGGTCGAACTAGCCGACCGCTATGATGATGGCGGCTTCTCCGGCGGCACCCTGGAGCGTCCCGCGTTGAGGCGCCTGCTCGCCGATATAGAGGACCACCGCGTCGACGTGGTGGTCGTCTACAAGATCGACCGGCTCAGCCGTTCGCTGATGGATTTCGCTAAGCTGGTCGACGTGTTCGATCGCGGTGGCGTCACCTTCGTCAGCGTCACCCAGTCGTTCAACACCACGACGTCGATGGGCCGACTAACGCTCAACATCCTCCTGTCCTTCGCCCAGTTCGAGCGCGAGGTGATCGGCGAGCGCATCCGCGACAAGTTTGCCGCCTCCCGGAAGAAGGGCATTTGGATGGGCGGCTTCGTGCCGCTCGGCTACGGGGTCGAGAACCGCAAGCTAGTGATCGAGGAGACCGAGGCGGCCATGGTGCGCATGATCTTCGAGCGCTTCGTCGAGGTGGGTTCGGCGACGGCGCTGGCTCGGGCGCTCGCCGCCGAGGGTGTGCGGACGCGGCGCGGACGGCTCGTCGACAAGGGCTTCCTCTACAAGCTCCTCAACAACCGGGTCTATATCGGCGAGGCCGTCCACAAGGGCACGGCCTATCCCGGCGAGCACCAGCCCATCATCAGCCGCGCGCTCTGGGACAAGGTTCATTCGATCCTGCGCGAGAGTCCCCGGAGTCGTGCCGCCAACACGCGCGCCCAGACGCCCGCGCTTCTGAAGGGCCTCATCTTCGGGCCCACCGGCTGCGCGATGACGCCGACTCACACCCGGCGCGGCGACAAGCTCTATCGGTACTATGTCAGCCAGGACGTGCTGAAGCGCGGACGCGATGCCTGCCCTGTCGGCCGCGTTCCGGCAGCCGAGATCGAGACCGCCGTGGTCAACCAGCTGCGTGGTCTCCTGCGCGCGCCGGAGATCGTTGTCGGAACATGGCGCACGGCACGGCGCGACGTTGACGGTCTGACCGAGGGGGAGGTCCGGGAAGCTCTGGAGGGGCTCGATCCGCTTTGGGATGAATTGTTCCCCGCCGAGCAGGCCCGTATTGTCCAGCTGCTCATCGAGCGGGTCGACGTCGGAATCGAAGGCGTCGACATTCGCCTTCGCGTCGATGGGCTGGCGCACCTTGCCCGAGATCTTGGTGGCATTGCCGATGCCTCGCGAAGGGCAGCATGAAGCCCCGCGACGCCACCACCGACGACGGACGGACGCTGACCGTCCGCGTGTCCCTGACCCTCCGGAAGCGCGGCGGGCGGAAGCAGGTCGTGTTGCCAGACGGCGCGAGCTGGGGTGCGCCCCGTCCGCGGATCGACAATACCATGGTCAAGGCGATCGCCCGAGCTCATCGGTGGAGGCGGCTCCTGGAGAGCGGCCAGTTCACCTCGATGCGCGATTTAGCCAAAGCGGAGAAGATCAACGACTCCTACTTGGCCCGCGTTCTACGCCTGACCCTCCTCGCGCCGGATATCGTGGAGGCGATTCTTGATGGGCGCCAGCCGGCGAAGCTGCAGGTCGATGTACTGTTGAAGCCTTTACCTCTTGGCTGGGATGTCCAGCGGGCCATGCTGGCCTCGTGACCTCCACTCCCAGCGACCGGCATCGCCGATTGAGGCCCATCTATTTCGGGGACGGCCTTCCGAGCAGTCCTCAAACGAAAAAAAGCACTTGGGCTCCGGCGGAACGGAGGAACTGCTCCGCGCCCTCACGGCGCCGAGCCACGACGTTGTCCTGATCAACCAGCCACCCCGCGCGCGATGCGCTCATACAATACGTCTCGCACCGCCTGGCCGAGAGGGCCGTCGGCCTCATCGGCACACTGGCACGACTGCTCAAGCGGACGAGCATCCGGACCGGGTTCGACGCCCTCGTCGACCGCCTCGGGGTGCGCCCCCGAATCGTCGCTGAGGTCGACGACATGGCGATGATGCGTCTCCTGGCGCGCGAGGACATCGGCCTCGCCGTGTTGCGGCCGATCGTTGTGAAGGACGAGATCGCCGCCGGCGTGCTCGTCGAGGGCGATGCCCTCGCTGGCACTACCGAGGCCTTCTACGCCGTAAACCATCGACTGGCGCTTTCCCAATCCCCTCCTGCGGACCCTCATGCGCGAACGACGACCGTGAAGGGTGCATCACGCCAGCGCGTCTGGTGCGCCTGACGGTTTAGGTGAATCGGCAGGGTCGGCCTTGAGTGCGTAGCCTGTCCCCACCATCTGATCTGTTCCACCATGGAGGCAAGAAGCCCGAGATGCCGATAGACCTGGTTGCGTCACGCTCGACGAACGTTCGCGTTCGCGACCGTGTCGGCCTCGACCTGCCATTTTCGCGCGGAATCATGGCCAGCGCCATTCTCGCAACGGGACTGCCCACCGACGACGCCTACCGGATCGCCAGCGATATCCAGCGACAGCTCGACAGTTCGGGCGTGACCGAGATCGGCGCCGACGAAATCGCCACGCTCGCTGCCGAGACGATCGACCGGATTGCCGGTCCCTCCTTCGGGCATCGGTACCGTGCGTGGCGGGAGGCGAAGCGCATCGGCCGGCCGCTCGTGGTCGTTCTGTCGGGGGCGCCGGGGGTCGGAAAGTCGACGGTCGCGACCCGGCTCGCGGTTCGGCTTGGCATCTCGCGTATCGTGACCACCGATGCCATCCGGGAGGTGCTCCGGACGGTGATCCCGGCATCGGTCCTGCCTGAACTCCACGCCTCGACATATGAACTCGACGTCCCACCGTCCTATGCCGGTTTCGAGCGCCAGGCGAGCGTGGTCGCGGCGGCGACGCGCGCGGTGGCGGCGCGGCTCGCCACCGAGCGACGAAGCGTCCTCCTCGAGGGCGTGCATCTCCTGCCCGGCTACATCACGCGGACCCTCGCCGGACATTCCGCCAATCCCGTCGTCGTCGAGCGCCTGCTGGTGCTCGACGACGCGGGCGTTCATCGCGCGCAACTGAAGTACCGGGCCGGCAACGAGCCGGGCCGGGGCGGCGACCGGACGCTCGATCACCTCGCCACCATCCGCCACATCCAGGAGCACCTGGTCGGCCACGCCACCAGAAGGGCGGTTCCCGTCTTCGACCTGGCGCACCCGGCCGAACTCACCCACCAGGTCGTCGACGCGGTCGTTGCCGAACTGGTGGAGATGCCGGCCGAGCCGGCCTGAGTACCCCGCGCCAGGCCGGTCGGAGGGCGGCACGCGCTCCGCGGGCAGACCGCACCCGCCGCTTCAGAGGCCGCTCTCCTCGCCGATCCCCAACTGCTGCGCGGCGATGACGGCCGTCTCGGCAAGCGTGCGGTAGTGCCGCTCGCGACCGCTCTTGTCGCGCCAGGAGAAGCCGACCTCACGGCGCTCGTTCCAGTCCTCGATGCGGAGCAGCTTGACGTTGTCGGTCTCGCGGAACTCGGCTCGCGCATAGAGCTCGGGGAACAGCGACAGGCCCATCCCGATCGATACCATCTGGCGGATCGCATCAAGGCTCGTGCCTTCGAAGTCCTCCACGATCCGGGCGCCCGAAAGCTCCGCTAGGTGGCGCACGTTCTCGAGCAGCCTGTGGCCCCGGCCGAGGGTCAGGAGCCGCTCGCCCTTGAGCATCGCGGCCTTGACCGAAGCACGGCGTGCGAGCGGATGATCCGCCGGTACCCCGAGGTAGATGGCCTCCACCCCGATCCGCCGGAAGGTCAGGCCGGGGCGTTCGGGAGCGGGGCCGAGGCTGCAGTCGAGCGCCCCTTCCGCCACGCTCGCCTCGAGGGCCGCGGGACTGTCCTCGCGGATGTACAGCTGAAGATCCGGGTAGCGCTCGTGCAGCCCGGGTAGCAGGTGCGGCAGGAAGTACGGCCCGAAGGTCGGTGGGGTTCCGAGACGCATGGTGCCGCCAAGGGCGGCGGTCTGCCGCGCGAGTTCGTTCAGCGTCTCGTCGACGGTCGCCAGGACCAGTCTCGCCGTCCTTGCCAGCATCTCCCCCGCGGGCGTCGTCACCACGGCCGCGGAGGTGCGCTCGAAGAGCGGCACGCCGACGCTCTGCTCGATCTGCGCGACCTGGACCGAGAGCGTCGGCTGCGAGACGCCGCATCGATCGGCCGCCCGGCCGAAATGCTGCAGGTCGTGCACGGCCAGCACGTATTCCAGTTGGCGGAGGGAAGGGCGGTAGGGCATGCAACATAGTCTCTAGCTATGGAAGCGATTTTAACAATCAATTGGCACTATCGGATCAATCCCCCCAGTTTCTCCCTGTCTGGACTACGCAGGAGATACCGATGGAGCAGCTTCCGAAGCCGTCGAAGGGGCCGCGGGATGCCATGGAGGCCCGGGTCGCGAAGGAACATGCGCGTCATCGCCTCCGGTTCCACGAGCGGATCGATTTCCTAGAACGGCGCGATCGCGACGGGCAGGGGACGATCGTGCCTGTCATCCGCCGCCGCTCCCCTTCGGTCGTGCAACGGGGAAGGGCCGAAGATATGCCTGTGCATCTGACAGAAGCTTGAAAGGTCGAGACGCTTCGTTCCCTGACGCGTTGGATCCCACCCAGGAGGAAGACCGATGATCCGTACCGCAATAATCGCCACGACCCGTTTGGCCGGGCTCGTCGGACCGGCCTTTGCAACGATAAGGAACGACGATGTTCGACCCCAAGCAGCTTCTTGACCAGTTCCTGGGCGACCAGGCCAACGGTAACCCCTCCCGTAGCGACCAGCCGGCGAACATCCCTTGGGACAACCGGCGTTCTGGTGGCAGCATCATGAACCGGGTGGGCAGCTTCACCCGCGAGAACCCGATGCTTACCGGCGGCGTCGCCGGCGGCTTGGCCGGGCTGCTGCTCGGCCGCGGCTTCGGGGGCGACCTGCTCAAGTATGGCGGCATGACCGTGATCGGCGGCCTGGCCTACAAGGCATATCGCGACTACCAGGAATCGCAGCAGCACGGCGGCCAGTCGCCGGCGACTACCTACGGCCCGGCGGACTTTGCGCCGCCGCCGGCCGATTCGCCCTTCGCGCCAGCCAATGCCCCGCAGGGGCAGATGCAGTTTGCCGAGGTCCTGATCGTGGCGATGATTGCCGCTGCGAAGGCCGACGGCCACATCGATGCGGAGGAACGCGGCCGCATCTACCAGCGACTCGAGGAGGGCGGACTGCCGCAGGAAGAAATCGCCTTCCTGCACCGCGAACTCACTGAGCCTGTGGACATGGAGCGGATCGTCGCTGGAGCGAGAAACAAGGAGGAAGCGGTCGAGATCTACGCCGCCTCGCTGATGGCCATTCGGGCCGACACGCCGCAGGAGCGGGATTACCTCGCGGCGCTTGCACGCCGGCTCACGCTCGAGCCGGGTCTCGTCCAGTCGATCGAGAACACGGTCGAAGCGGTGGCGGTCCGTTGACAACCGGCGAATCCGCATTGTCGGGCTCGAGATCGCGCGCCGTACGGCGTGGGTTGCAAATGATTCGGGCTGGCGAAGAGGGGTGGTAGGCGTCCGCCATAGAGAGGGACTACTGAGAAGTTCCTAGTAATCAATTCAACCTATCGATAGGGCGTCAAAATCTCTCCGCTTGCTTGAGTGCGGGGCGCCCGGAGTGCCGTCCAATTCCACGCCGAGCGTGGCATACCAAGGAGGAAGACCGATGATCCGTACAGCAATGATCGCCACGACCCTTTTGGCCGGGCTCGCCGTACCGGCCTTCGCGAACACCAAGGCTACGACCGACGGTCTGTTCGTCAACATCCGGTCGGGACCGGGCGTGAACCACCCGGCGACCTGCCTGGCTTGGCCGAATGTGACCTTCAACGTGACCAAGTGCGAAGGCAACTGGTGTCACGTCGAGTATCTGCGCTCGTCCGGCTGGATGGCCGCGAAGCACATCGTGCTTCAGGACTGACGCTGCGATGAGGCTGGCGGCGTCGCGAAGCAGGGCGCCGCCGCCTGGCTGTCGACCCTACGCCGTCGTGGCGATGGCCGGTTCATGGTCCTCCCGCGCAGGATGGAGTTGCTACCGATGCAGATTGAGAAGCCCGGCGACGCCGTCGCGTCGCGCGAATTCCATGGCGGCTCCGCGCAGGCCGACTGGTGCCTCGAGTCGGATACGATGTACAACGTCATCGCTCGCCGCAATGCGCTGATGGGGTTGTGGGCCGGGCGAAAGATGGGGCTGGAGGGACCCGCCATGTCCCACTATGCCGGGATCGTCCATTTCTCGGACTACCAGGTCGCCGGCGATGCCGATGTCGTCCGCAGGGTCTGCAGCGACCTCGCCGCGCACGGCCTCGATATCCGGGAGGCAGACGTCCGGCAGAAGCTGTCGGAGTTCCACAGGGAAGCCCTCCGCCAGTCGATCGCGACCGACTGACCGGGCGTTGCACGGCATACCCGTACCGAGAGAAAGAAGTATGGCTTTCAAGGACCTCATGCTCCAGGCGAGCAGCTACCCCGAGCCGACGCCGGCTGCGGCGATCAGGCAGGGCATCGACCTCGCAGCAGCCCTCGGGGCCCACGTCTCCGCCCTGTCGTTCGGGATCGAACTTCCGAGGCCCGGCAACGCGCTCGCCAATGCGCTCCTCGGCCTACCCGGAATGGTCGCGGCGGAGGAGGAGAAGAGCGTGGAGCGCGCGCGCGATCTGATGAGCCTGTTCGAGAGGCTGGCGACCGAGCGCGGCGTTCAGCATGCACAGGTCATCGAGACGTCGACGACATCGGAACTGCCGGCCGCAGTGACCGAACACGCACGGACATACGATGTCGCGATGATCCCCGTGGGCGAAGTGCCGGGCCTTCAGCAGTACGTCGCCGAGAGCGTGATCTTCGGGTCCGGTCGCCCGGTGATCGTCCTGCCCGCGGCGCCGAAGCGCGACGCCGCGCTGTCCCTCGATGTCGTCGGCGTGGCCTGGGATTTCAGCCGGCCCGCTGCCCGGGCCGTCGCGGATGCGCTCCCGATCCTGAAGCTTGCCAGGACCGTCCGGGTCGTGACGATCACGGAGGAGAAGACGATCGACACCCGGCGCACGGCCGCTGACCTCGCAAGGCACCTCGCGCGCCACGGCATCGAGATCGTCGTGGACGAGGAGCCGGCGCGCGGCCGCCCGATCGGCCAGGCCGTCAAGGAATATGCATCGGCGCGCGACCTCGGGCTCCTGGTGATGGGCGCATACGGGCACTCGCGGCTCCGGGACTTCGTCCTGGGCGGGGCAACCAAGAGCATCGTCGCCAACCCGCCGCTGCCGGTGCTGCTCGCACA
This sequence comes from Bauldia sp., assembly GCA_022841545.1. Lineage (GTDB taxonomy): Bacteria > Pseudomonadota > Alphaproteobacteria > Rhizobiales > Kaistiaceae > Bauldia. Next base: position 53,315 of record JALHRF010000001.1, read on the forward strand.
CTGACGCCGGGAGCGCGACCCGCGTGCGCGAGAACCGCTTCGCCGAGGAGCGCGGGTGATCCGCGGAACCGGGATCGGTCTCTTCGCGGCGCTCGCCTGCCGCAACACCGCATCGACGCACTGAAGACCGCAAGAACAGTCCTCCGGGCGCCCGGAACGAGCAAGGATTTCCATGGAACTGCTAGCAGACTTCCTGACCAGTGACTTCCTCGGCAAGGCGGTCTGGCTTTGGCTCGCCTTCCTCGTTGTCGTCGGCGCCCTGCTCGCCTTCGACCTCGGCGTCCTCCACAAGAGCGACAAGGAACTCGGCATCGCCGAAAGCCTGACCCTCTCGGCGTTCTATATCGCGGTCGCGATCCTGTTCGGCGTCTGGCTGTGGTGGTCGATGGGCCCGACCGCAGGCATCGAGTATTTCACCGGCTATGCGCTCGAGAAGGCCCTGTCGATCGACAACGTCTTCGTCATCTCCCTGATCTTCGGCTACTTCGCGATACCCGCCAAATACCAGTATCGGGCCCTGTTGTGGGGCATCATCGCCGTCCTGGTGCTGCGCGGCATCATGATCGGGGTGGGTGCGGCGCTGGTGCAGCAGTACGAGTGGGTACTCTATATTTTCGGCGTCTTTCTCATCGGTACCGGGATCAAGATCCTGGTGATCGGCGAGAGCGAGAGCGACGTGTCGAAAAACCCGATCGTGCGCTTCCTCTCCAGGCGCATGAACGTCTCGACCGAGCTGCACGGGTCGCACTTCTTCGTGCGCAAGGTCGATCCCGCGACCGGCAAGCTGGTGCGGTTCGCCACGCCGCTGTTCCTGGCGCTGGTGATGATCAACATCGCCGACCTCGTCTTCGCGGTCGACTCGGTGCCGGCGATCTTCGCGATCACCACGGACACCTACATCGTCTATACCGCGAACATCATGGCGATCCTCGGGCTCCGCGCCCTCTATTTCGCGCTGGCCGCCATGGTGCATCGCTTCGAGTATCTGAAGTACGCGCTGGCGATCGTTCTCGTGTTCATCGGGGCGAAGATCTTCTGGAACCAGATCGTCGGCAAGCTCGACCCGGCCATCTCGCTCGGCGTGACGCTTTCGATCATCGCGCTGGGGGTGCTGTTCTCGCTCTGGAAGACCCGCACCGCCTCCCGGCACGGTGCGAGCTGACGATCCAGATCGACGGGGTCCATGGCCGTGAATCGCATCCCGCGCCGTGGCGACGGGCCGCCCCGGCCGGCGGCCCGCCGCTCTCACGCCCAATGCGGCCTGGGCCGGAAGGCATCGTGACCGGCTGGCTTCGCTCGATCGTCCTCGATCCGCGCACGGAGCGCGCGGTCATCGTCTTGATCATCCTCAACGCGATCACCCTCGGGCTCGAGACGAGCGAGACCGTGATGACCTCCTACGGGGCGCTCCTGCTGGCGATCGACCGGGTCATTCTCGTGATCTTCGTCGTCGAGATCGCAGCAAGGATCGTCGTCTTCCGGCAGGCCTTCTTCCGTGATCCGTGGAACATCTTCGACTTCCTCGTCGTCGGGATCGCCCTGGTGCCGGCGACCGGGCCGTTCTCGGTGTTGCGCTCGCTCAGGGTCCTGCGGGTGCTCCGCCTGATCACCCGCGTGCCTTCACTGCGGCGCGTGGTCGGGGGCCTGCTGACCGCGCTGCCGGGCATGGGCGCCGTTGGCGCGCTCCTGTGCCTGCTGTTCTACGTGTTCTCCGTCATGGCGACCAAGCTCTTCGGGCAGCAGTTTCCGGACTGGTTCGGCACGATCGGCGCCTCCGCCTATTCCCTGTTCCAGATCATGACCCTGGAAAGCTGGTCGATGGGCATCGTTCGCCCGGTCATGGATTCGTTTCCCTTTGCTTGGGCGTTCTTCGTGCCCTTCATCGTCGTCACCACCTTCGCCGTCCTGAACCTGTTCATCGGCATCGTCGTCAACGCGATGCAGGCAGAACAGGAGAAGGTGGCGACCGAGGGCAGCACCGCGGAGCGCGACATGATCCGCGAAGAGACGGCGCCACTGGTCGAGGAGATTAAGACGCTTCGCATTGAGATCGCCAAGCTGCAGCAGTCGATCGAACTCAATCACTCAGACGCGGTTTCCGGCTCGCAGCGGATGAATGTCGGTCTCTAGCTCAGCTAGTCCCGCCCGAGGACGGCGCGGGGATCAAAAGCAAAGGGCAATTGGTAGGCAGCGGAGATGCGAAACCGACGGAGGTTCTGTCTGCAAATAATCGAACAAAATCAATTTCTTGGGTCTCCGTACTGGGAGCGGTCCAGTCCACAGGTCGAGAGAATTTCGACGGAGAGAGAACGTCACAGCCAAAGTTGCCTATGAGCGCAGTCCAGAGGGTCCGCCGCCGAACCGCGCGATTCCTTGGCGTTTCTTAGCCGCCTTCGTAGGCGGAGACCTTTCACCTGGTTGGGACTGGCGGAGGGAGAGAAACCCCCGTCCAACGTTCTCTGGGGAAAAGGGCGGATTTCTGCGATTATATTCTACCGCAGACTTCCGCCCGCGCGCTCGAACTCGAGCCCGGTCCGTTCCAGCCAAGCGGCGATCGCCGCCGGTTCAGATCCGACGCGGCCTTCCTTTCGCGCGTCTCGTCGACCGCGCAGATCGACGTCTCGTTCGTCGAGACATCCAGGCAGACGTAGTGCTTCATGGCCCCCCTCCTTCGCGTAGCTGCCTCATGGATCAGGCGATCGGCGTCAGCTTTGATGACGCCCGCCAAACCGTCACCGGCGCGGCGGTTGCGCCAAGCCGATTGCCCCATCTCTGGAGAAATACCCCAAACGACGGCTACTCCGAACCAATGTTGCGCTTATCCGGCAGGCATTATGGAAGCGAAAATACGACGCAACCGAATACGCCTGCCGAAACGGCAAATCCGCCCACGCGGCCTAGTGAGACAATAGCGCCGGTAGTTGCAGATCTTTCAAGATTCCGCTCGTAGCTCCACCCATGACAAAATCCCTCATACGCGAGTGACCGAAGCCGCCCATCACTATCATCCCGGCTCCGATTTCCCGGGCCTCCTCCTGCAAGGTCTGGGCGATGGGGCGCCCTCGACCCTTTACCAGTGCCGCGGTCGCCTTGATGTCGTGCCGAGAGAGGTGTTCGGCAAGCCGCTTCCCGGGATCGTCGTGGGAGAGAACCTTCTCGTCGGTGACCGACGCTATCGTGACGCTTCGCGCGCGTTGCAGGAATTCGCGCGCCTCGGACACCGCCCGTGTCGCCACCCGACTTCCATCCCATGCAATCATGACATGCTCCAGATCGATCGCGGGCAAAGCGTCTGGAATGACAAGCGTCGGTCTGCCTGACCCGAATATCGCCGCCTCTGCGACGGCTCGAGTCGCTTCATCGCCCTCGCCGACGCCGGCAAGGACAAGATCATGGTAGTGGGCAAAGGTCGTCACGATGTCCCCAGCGGCGCTCTGGAGGCAGTCAATGTTCGTTGTTCGGAACTCCACCGCTTCCATCTGCGTCAAAAGAGCTTCCACGACTGCCGCTCCACGCTCCCGGCATCGTTCCCTGGCCTCGCTGATCATTGCGGGCACATCGAGAAGCAGGTTGCCCAAAGCACTCGCAACGCGTGGAAAGTCGGCGATGATCGCGAGTGCGTGAACATCCGCATCAAGATGTCGTGCGACGGCGACAGCGTGGCGGGCAAAATTGGCTGTGTTCCCGTCGGGGTACGTGACGATCGGAACGAGGATGTCCAGTTTCATTTCAACGGTCCTCCGTGGCACGAAACGTTCAAGGCACTCCGGGCGGAGACGCTTGTGGTCACGAGGGCGCCACGCCCTGGCGGGCGGCGATGCGAAGACTCCGTGTCGAACCGGCAGCTCGGGAAGAAGCCTTCACACTGCGGTCCGATCACTCCGCCGATCATGTCCTCATCTCGCGCTGCGCGTCGGGCTCTATCGGGTCGAGTCGAACCGGCCGCTCGTTAGACCCGATCAACTCGACGGCGCGGTCCGCGGCATCCTGGAAGGGATCGAGGGCGAGGTCGGCGCCCAGCAGCAGAAGCGTCTCCGCATCGACTTCCGCGGTCGTCGTGACCGCGATCGCCCCGCGGAAACCGTGTTCCCGCAGCGACTGTATCAGCACATGCCGGGCATCGGGATGGTTGACGCCGGTATTCGGCTCGCGAATGGTCGACACGACCCATTGCGATGCAGAGAGCGGGAGGCTCGCGATGAATTCCGGGTCCGAGACATCGCCGTAGACCGCGTCCAGTCCGTCCTCACGCCAGCGTCTTACCGCTGCGGGACTGAAGTCGATGCCAAGCACCCGGTAGCTTTTGGCGGCGAGCCGTCGGCCGATCGTGCCGCCATAGCGACCGAGGCCGAACATGATGATGTCGTAGGGTTCGGCGGAGGTGACCGATTCATCGGCGGCCTCGCGGCGTCCGCTCCTGCCGAATATGCCCAGCAGCGGCTCGCAGAGGGCGTAGAGTTCGTGCGAATAGGTGATCATGTAGGTCGAGGCTGCGATCGTGATCAGTCCGACCAGCGTGACGAGGCCGAGGGCGTCGGTGCCCACATGCCCGATGCTCACACCCATGGCCATGAATATCAGGGAAAACTCGCTGATCTGGGCGACGGTCAGACCGGCGAGGAAGCCGGTGCGACGGCGGTATCCGAGCCCGGTCATGATGGCGAGCACGATCACTGGATTGCCGATGAGGACGAACAGTGAAAGCACGATCGCGGCGACGGTGTCCTGGCCGAGGCTGGCGAGATCGAGCCGCGAGCCCAGTGCGATGAAGAAGAACAGGAGCAGGAAGTCGCGGAGCGGCGCGAGCCGGGCGGCGATCGCGTCGCGGAACGGGGTCGAGGCCAACGCGACACCGGCAAGAAGGCCGCCAAGTTCCTTGCCGAATCCGAGCTCGTCGCTCAGCGCGGCGAAGGACGCGGCGAGCGCAATGGCGAAGCTGATCAGGAGCTCGGGCGACCTGGCCAGGCGCTCGCATAGTGGATTGGCGAGGTAGCGTATGAAGATCAGCACGAGTCCGAGCATCAATGCGCCGGCGCCGAACACGCCGAGGACGTCGGTAACATCAGCATCACGGCGCGCGCCGATGCCGACTGCCGAAAGGACGATCATGGCCAGCACCACCACTAGGTCCTGGACGATCAGGAAGCCGAGGGCGATGCGGCCGTGGAGCGAATCGATCTCCCGCTTGTCGGAGAGGAGCTTGACGATGATGATCGTGCTCGAGAAGGTCAGGGCTACGGCGACATAGAGGCTGGTCACGGCATCCATGCCGAGGCCGAGGCAGATCAGGAAGCCGAACGCGGAGGTGAAGATGACCTGCCCGAGTCCGGTGGCGAGCGACACCGGTCCGAGCGAGCGGATCAGCCCGACGTCGAGCCTGATACCTACCAGGAAGAGTAGGATCGCGATGCCGAGTTCGGCGAGGAGATCAATGGGCTCGTTGGACTGCGCGATACCGAGCCCGGATGGCCCGGCGATGATGCCGACCGCAATGAAGCTGACGATCAGCGGCTGACGGAACAGAAGGCCGAGGAAGCCGATCGCCGCCGCGAGCACCAGAAGGGCCGCGACTTCGTTGAAGATCGAGCCGGCGATCCATTCGGCCAGCATCTAGTTCGTCCGCCCTGGCTCACGCATACCCAGGCCCATTCCTCGCGCTGAGCATGGCGACGATCCGCTTCTCGGCCTCGACGATGACGAGCAGGACGACGCCGACCGCGACGATCGCCAAACCGTCGGCGAGGGCAACCGGGCGAGTTTCGAACACTGCCTGCAAAGGCGGCAGATAGGTAAAGGCGAATTGTGCGGGGACCACCACCGCTACGCCAATGAGGACGGCGCGCGTGCCGAAGACGCCCTGCCAGGTGAGCGAAGTACCGTGAACGTAGCGCACGCTGAACAGGTAGAAGATCTCCATGACGACGAGCGTGTTGACCGCCATCGTCCGGGCCGTCTCCAGCGGAAGGCCGCGGCTGGTCGCCCAGGCATAGATGCCGAATGTCCCAGCGACCATCAGGGCGGACACGAAAAGAATGCGCCAAAGGAGCCGCCCCGAGAGGAGCGGATGCGAGGACGCTCGAGGTGGACACAGCATCGTGTTTGGCTCAGTCGGCTCGAAGGCGAGGGTGAGGGCGAGTGCGACCGAGCTGAGCATGTTCACCCAGAGAATCTGGAGGGGCGTCACCGGGAGGGCCAGGCCGAGAAAGACCGCGAGCGCGATCACCATCGACTCGCCACCGTTGATCGGAAGCAAAAACGAGATGACTTTCCTCAGATTGTCATAAACCGTCCTGCCCTCGCGCACCGCCGCAACGATCGATGCGAAGTTGTCGTCGGCGAGTACCATTTCGCTCGCTTCCTTGGCGGCCTCGGTGCCCTTGCCGCCCATGGCGACGCCGACATCGGCGCGCTTCAGGGCCGGTGCGTCGTTCACGCCGTCCCCGGTCATCGCGATAACCGAGCCGTCCGCCTGCAGACTTTCTACGAGCCGCAGCTTGTTCTCGGGACTGGTGCGGGCGAACACCGACGACTCAAGGGCACTCTTCAGGAAAGCGTCATCCGCGAAGGCATCTAGCTCCTGGCCGGTCACGACCTTCGGGTCGTCGGCGATGCCGAGCTGGACGGCGATCGCGCGGGCGGTGGCGGCATGGTCGCCGGTGATCATTTTGACCCGAATGCCGGCCGCCTTGCATTCGGCGATGGCGATGATCGCCTCAGGGCGCGGCGGATCGATCAGACCCGCCAGGCCTAGCAGGGTGAGCCCATGCTCGACGTCTCCGGGCGCGATCTGGCGGGTTCCGTCCGTCATCACCCGCCGCGCTAGCGCGATAACGCGCTGGCCGTTCGCCGCGAGTTGTTCGATCTGTCGGTGCCAGGCATCGGCGTCGAGCGGGCGCTCGCCGTCGAGCGTCGCGCCGCTGTCGCACATCGCGATGATGCGTTCCGGAGCGCCCTTGACGTACACCACCGGAGGCCGGCCGGCGCGGGCATGGAGCGTGGCCATGTAGCGGTGCCGCGAGTCGAACGGGATCTCGTCGAGACGCTCGAAGGCGCCACGAGCCGCGGCGGCATCGTGCCCCGCCTTCAGGGCAAGGGAGATCAGCGCCCCTTCCATGGGATCGCCATCGACGATCCAGTCGGCATCTGATTGCCGAAGTTGGGCGTCGTTGCAGAGAAGGGCTGCGAGTGACAACTCCTCGAACACTGGATCAGCAGCGGGATCGAGCGGCTCGCCCGCGTTGGTGCGGAAGTTGCCCTCCGGCTTGTAGCCGGCGCCCTCGACGGAGATCGAACTGTCGGCCGTGACGAGGGCGCTCACCATCATCTCGTTGCGGGTAAGCGTGCCGGTCTTGTCCGAGCAGATGACCGATACCGAGCCCAGCGTCTCGACGGCGGGCAGCCGCCGGATGAGCGCGTTGCGGCTTGCCATGCGCTGGACGCCGACCGCGAGGGTGATGGTCATGACTGCGGGAAGCCCTTCAGGGATCGCAGCAACCGCAAGCCCCACAACGACCATGAAAGCCTCGTCAGGGAGATAGGCTTGCACCAGAACGGCGTAGCCGAAGACGAGCACTGCGAGGCCGAGCACGACGATGGTGACCTGTCGCGCGAACTGGTTCATCTGCCGGACCAGGGGGGTGGCAAGATGCTCCACCGCGCCAATCAGTGAACTGATGCGGCCAAGTTCAGTGGCTGCGCCAGTCGCCACGACGACGCCGGTTCCCTGGCCGGCAGCGACAAAGGTTCCGGAGAATGCCATCGGGAACCGGTCGCCCAGGGCGGCTGCTGTGGCGACTGCTCTTGCCGATTTGTCGACCGGGACGGACTCGCCGGTAAGGATGGCTTCGTCTACCCGGAGATTGCGCGACTTAATGAGCCTCAAGTCGGCCGGCACGCGGTCGCCGGCCTCGAGCAACACAATGTCGCCTCGGACGACCCTGTCGGCGGCGATACTCGCACGGTGGTCGCCCCGTATCACCGAGGCATGAGGGTCGATCATCCTCGTGATCGCTTCCAGTGCCTTCTCCGCACGTCCCTCCTGCACGAAGCCGATGATGGTGTTGGCAAGGACCACCGCGAAGATCACCAGCGCATCTGTCTCGTGGCCGATCGCTGCCGCAAGGATTCCAGCCGCCATCAGGACGCAGATGAGCAGATTGCGGAACTGCTGCAGGAAGCGGACGAGGGCGCTGCGATGCGCGCCCTGCGGCAGACGATTCGGACCGTAGCGCTCCAGGCGGCGCGCCGCCTCGTCCTCGGAGAGGCCGTGCCTATTCGTCTGCACGGCGTCGAGCGCAGCATCCGGTGTGAGGGCATGCCAGGGCTTGTCGGGTGGGGACGACAGGAGGTCGGCGGCCAGCATGTCGCGCTTCGCCGTCGACTTGGGCTCCGGTGTCGCGTCGTGCATGCCCTCTTGCTCCTTCAATGCGACTGCCGTCGTGACAATCGGCGCTGCTCAACGGCACGCAATCCGGTCATGGCGTGATCGCCACCTTGAGGACGCCGTCGCGCTGGTTGGCGAAAAGGTCATAGGCCTTCTCGATCTCATTGAGTTTGAAGCGATGCGTCACGAGTGGCTGCGTGTCGAGGCGCTTCGCCGCGATGACCTCCATCAGCCGCCGCATGCGCTCTTTGCCTCCCGGACAGAGCGTGGTGACGATCGTGTGATCGCCGAGCCCGGCCAGGAAGGGACCGAGCGGGATCGTGAGGTCGCTCGAATAAACGCCGAGCGACGAAAGGGTTCCGCCTGGGCGCAGGACGCGGAGAGCTGCCTCGAACGTCTGCTGGCGGCCGAGCGCCTCGATCGCAACGTCGACCCCGCGGCCGTCGGTGAGGCGCAGGATTTCCTCGACCGGGTCAGTCTTGCTGAAGTCGATGACGTGGTCGGCGCCCATCCTGCGCGCAATCTCCATGCGCGCCGGGACGGCATCGACGCCGATGATCGTGGTCGCGCCCATCAGCCGTGCGCCGGCCGTCGCGCACAAGCCGATCGGTCCCTGTGCGAAGACCGCGACAGTGTCGCCGATCCTGACCTTGCCACTCTCGGCACCGGAGAAACCGGTCGACATGATATCGGGACACATCAGCACCTGCTCGTCGGTGAGCGCGTCCGGGATGGGGGCGAGGTTGGTCATGGCGTCGGGGACCAGGAGGTACTCCGCCTGCGCCCCGTCGATCGTATTGCCGAAGCGCCAGCCGCCCATCGGCTTGAAGCCGTGCCTGGTGCCGGCGCCGTCCTGTGAGAGACACCCGCAGAGGCACGCGGCGCTGTGGCCGCTCGGCGTGATCGCACCGGCGATCACCCGCTGCCCCTCCCGGTAGCCGTCGACGGCAGACCCGAGTTTGGTGATCACCCCGACGGGTTCATGGCCGACCGTCAGGCCGCGCGCGACGGGGTACTCGCCCTTTAGAATATGGACGTCCGTGCCGCAGATCGTGGTGGTGGTGATGCGGATCAGTGCGTCAAGCGGGCCGACATCCGGGATTGGCTTCTCGTCGAGGACGATGCGGTTCGGTTCGACGAAAACGGCTGCCATCATCTTCTTTGCCATGAAAGCTACTCCTTGCTAGCCGGATCGGTGTCGGCCGCACGGGGACCCGTGCGATTCCCACGATCCGCGCCGTCCGCGGCAGGCGGCTCGTCTGGTGGACGATTGGCGTGGCGCTGCAGAAAGCTTTCAAGGTCCCGTGGCGCGATGCGCCATTCCCGTCCGACTTCGACGGCGCGCAGGTCGCCATGCTTGATCCAAGAGCGCACGGCCACATCGCCTACCTTGAGGAGGTCGGCGACATCCTTCACGGAAAGGAACTGCCGACTCAGCATTTGAGAGCTCCAGAGCAGCGATCATTGCGGTTGAGCCTAGCTGACCTTATCCGGCGCCGATTGATCGAGATCAACGCAGGGCAGCGCTTATCGTCCAGCCTGTCGCTCGGCGGCCCGGTCTCGGCTCGATGCGTCAGGGCGCGGTTTTCGCGGGAGAAGCAGAGATGAAGCGCATACTTGTCGCAACCGACTTCTCGACGCGTTCCGACCGCGCCCTGCGGCGGGGGATTCTGCTAGCGCGACAGTTCTCCGCCGCGATTGTCATCGTTCACGTCGTCGATGACGACCAGCCAACGCGGCTTCGGGAAGCCGAGGTTCGCGAGTCGGCGGCACTGCTCGACGAGGTCGCAGCGACCATGCGCGAGATCGACCGCCTGTCGTGCGAGACGCGCCTGGTTCTCGGAGATCCGTTCCAGGCCATCGCGGACTCGGTCCACGCCACAAGCGCCGATCTGGTTGTAATGGGGCCGCACCGGCGGCAGGCGCTCCGCGACGTCTTCATCGGCACCACGGTCGAGCGGGCGATCCGCATCAGCCCCCGGCCGGTGATCATGGCCAACGGCGTTCCTGCCGGGCGCTACGATCGCATTCTCGTCGCAACCGACCTTTCGGACAGCTCCGCAGCCGCGATCGTTGAAGCGCGTGGGCTCGGCATTCTCGACCACACCGATACCATCGTGGTCCACGCCTTCGACTCGCCGGCGGTCAGCCTGATGATCCGTGCAGCGACAACGATGGAGCAGTTGAAGGACCACATTGCCGAGGCAGACGCGCGCGCCATGGCCGAACTCACGGAGTTTCTGCAAAGGATCGACGTGCAACCGCGCCGCCGGGTCACCCAGCTAATCGAGGTCTCGGCCGCGGCCGTGATCCGGGACCGAATCCGCAAAGAGAAGGCGGACCTTGTCGTGATCGGAACCCACGGCCGAACCGGCGCGGCAAAGTTCTTTCTCGGCAGTGTTGCGGAGGAAATCCTGCGGACTTCAGAGGTCGACGTGCTTGTCGTCCCTCCTGCAGGCAACGCGACGGGCTCGTCTCAATAGGTCGACTTCGTCTTTTGCAACGTTGCGCGGGCTGCGTTGGCTACGACTGCCTCCGCTACCGGTCAGCGCCCAGTGCTCGACGATGAGCATCACCTATCCTCACTGCTCAAGGCGGCCTCGACATAGGCGACGGCGCCGGCGAGCGTCACCAGCTTGGGAAAGTCGAGTTCGGGGATGTTGACCCTGAGCCGCTTGTGGATGGCGGTGACCAGATTGAGGATGTCCATCGAATCGATGTCGAGGGCTTCCCGCATATCGGCCTTGGGGTTCAGCGCCGCGAGATCGGCCTCCGGTGCGATGTTGCCGAGTTCCTCGAGGATCACGGCGCGGACGTCCGCTTCGCTCATAGCTTCTCTGGCTCCTGCAAGAGGCGGTCGATGGCGGCGAGCAGCAGGCCGCCAGCGTGACCATCGCTCGCGCGGTGGTCGGCCGCGAGGCTGACGGACACGGTGGGGCGCTTCTTCACCCGTCCTTGCCACACGCTCGGTCGCTTCGCGATGCGGCCGAAGCCGACGATCGCAACCTGGGGCGGGTAGATGACGCCGATCACGGAATCGGCGCCACGCTCGCCGAGACTGGTGACGGTGACGGTCGGATTCATCAGTTCGGAGCTGCGAACTCCGCCGGTGCGGGCGCGGGCGACGAGGTCGCGAAGCGCGGCTATCAGTTCGGCCAGCGACTTCTGATCGGCATCGTGGATAGCGGGGGCGACCAGGCCGCCACCACGCAACGAGATCGCCCAGCCGACGTGGATACCGGGTCCGGGCCGGAATCCGTCTTCGCTCCAGAAGCCGTTCAACTGCGGGGTCTCACGAAGCGCCAGCGCCGACGCCTTGAGGACCAGCGCGCCGGCGATCAGCCGGGCTTCTGGCTCGATGCTCTCAATGATCTTGGCCAGCCAGGCCATCGTCCGGCCGAGATCGATGGTGTTGGACAGGTAGTAGTGCGGGATTTCCCGCTTCGAGCGACCCATGGCAGGGGCGATCGCCTTCCGCATCTCGGCAGGCTCGAAGCCACGACGCTTCGTTGGCGTGCCGAGGCGCGGCGCGGCCTCGGCCGAAGGCGACGGGATCAGCGCAGGACGCGGCGCCGCCTCAACATCGGCAAGCGTCACCGAGCCGTCGATGCCGGTAACCCTGCAGAGTATCGGGGTCGATGCCAAGCTCAACCGCCCGGCGTCGCGCCGCCGACGAGACCTTGGCCCGGCTCGGGATGGCCTCCGGCGGCCGTGGTACAGCCGGCGGGGAGGGGCGGGATGCGACGATACCGCGGATGATGGCGCCGAGGGTGATCTTGCCGCTCCGCGTCCGCGGCAGCGTTTCGCGGAAGGCGATGTCGCGCGGCGCGACGGCCGGCCCGAGGCGCTTCCTGGCGTGGCCGAGCAGCTCCTTGCGGAGCGCCTCGTCAACCACGAAGCCACCTTTACCGCGACGAGCGCCTTGACCACCTCGCCGGCGATGGGGTCACCCCACCAACCGTCCACCAGATGGTCCTCACGCTCGAACGCGCCGGCCTCATCAGCCGCCGGCCGGGCGTCGCCCGAAGCATCGAACTGCTTATCAGGCCGGAGGACCTGCCTATCCTCCGCTGAACCGCAACCCCTCAAAAACCTGTGTGCAGCGGAACTAGGGCTACATCTTCAGCCCGCCGCTGCCGGCGAGCGCCATCGCCGAGCCTCCACTTCAGACGGCCCTCCGCCTGCGCGCCGTCTCCTGAACTCGTCGCATCCCGCGCCTTGCGTGCGGCCGGCATCCACCCCAGACTCATTCCGGCGCGCGCCATGCGCGCCATGGAGGTTAGGATGTCCTGGTCGCTCACCATCGCCCGCGTCGCCGGCAGCGAGATCCGCATCCACGTCACGTTCCTGCTTCTCCTCGCCTGGATCGGCATCGCCAGTTACCTCGACGGGGGCGCCGATGCGGCGATCGATTCGGTTTTGTTTGTCATCGCCGTCTTCGCCTGCGTCGCGCTTCACGAGCTTGGCCATGCGTTGGCCGCCCGCCGCTACGGCATCACGACCCCCGACATCACGCTGCTCCCGATCGGCGGCCTCGCCCGCCTGTCGCGGATCCCCGAACGTCCCTCCGAGGAGATCTTCATCGCGCTTGCCGGCCCCGCGGTGAACGTCGTCATCGCGGCGATCCTCATCCTGTTCCTAGGCGCCCGAGTCGGCGTCGTCGAGGTCGCCGACCTCGAGAATCCGGCGCTCGGCTTCGCCGCGCGGCTCGCCTCGGTCAACGTCTTCCTGGTTCTGTTCAACCTCATCCCGGCCTTCCCGATGGATGGCGGGCGCGTGCTCCGGGCGGCGCTGAGCTATAGGCTCGGCCGGCGCCGGGCGACCGAGATCGCGGCGACGATCGGCCAGGGGCTCGCCTTCGTCTTCGGCTTCATCGGCCTCTTCCAGGGCAATGCCATTCTTGTCTTCATCGCCATCTTCGTCTTCCTCGCCGCCCAGGCCGAAGCCGGCGAGGCCGGGTTGACCGAGGCCTCGCGGCGTTTACCGATCGATCGCGCGGTGATCCGATCCTTCGAGGCGCTCGGGCCGCAGTCGACCATCGACGACGGGGCCGATCTCCTCCTCCGCACAACTCAGCATGAGTTCCCGGTGCTCGACGGCGCCGGACGGCTCCGCGGCATCCTCACCCGGAACGACATGATCAAATCGTACCGGGGCTCTGGGCCCAGCACGCCGGCGGTCGACGTGATGACCACCGGCATCCCGAGCGTCCCCGCCGGCGGCACGCTGGAGACGGCGGTCAAGGCGATGCGCGACGATGGCGTACCCTATGCCGCGGTGGTCGACAAGGACGGCCGGTTCGTCGGCTATGTCAGCCAGGAGAACCTGGCCGAGCTGATGATGCTGGGGCTTGATGCTGAGGGAGAGGCTGGGGCTCCGGTTGGAAGGGCGGCAGGAGGCGGCCCTTGGGGCAGCACCGGCTGACGCTTAAGTCGCCGGGATCGGAATCCGGGGTCTTGTGGAGGCGCTCGATGGCATTTGAGGTCCTGGCGCTTCGCCATTGCGATGGTGGCAAGCGGGTGAAGGCGAACAGGGCGTCGCCGGCCTCTTCGAGGCTGTCGGCCACGGCCCGGTGCCGGAGCCGCCACTTGCGGACAAAAGCCTTGCGCCGCTCCTCGATTTCCTCGGCCGCCGCGGCGTAGATCATGTCGGTGTAGTCGGCGGTGCCCTCCTAGTGCAGGCGCTCAGGCGCATGAGCGAGCAGATTGCGATGCTTATGAACCGTGCAGCGTTGAAGTGGCACGCCGTTCCAGAGGGTGGCGATGGCCTTCTCCAGCCCCGCCGCGCCATCGACGATCAGGAACTCCGGCCCGCGCAGACCGCGGGCGATCAGGTTGTCGAGCACCGTGCGCCACGCCTCCGTCGTCTCGCCGCCCATGTCCCGAACCGCCAGGAGAACTTTCTGGCCGTCCTCGCGCACCCGATGACGACGAGTAGCGAGATCGAGGTTGCCTTGCGGTCGAGCCGGACGCGAACCACCGTGCCGTCGAGGATCAATCGGATGATCGGCTCGTCGGCCAGCGATCGGTCGGCCCGATCGGCGCGGGGGCTCGTCGGTTGGGTGACGCTCGCGGCCGGCAGTCAGAAGGCGGGGATCGCGGTGATCACCGCCATGCTTATGATCGGGCTCGCTTTGTTGAAAGAAATGTCGTCCGCCGATGTTCGCCTGATCCACGTTCGGTATATGATCGCGACTACCTTCCGAAGAGCTACTTCGGGCTGCTGCCTCTTAGCCGGCGGATGGGCCTCCCCGACGCCCCGCCGCGCCGAGACCCGGGCCGAGGGCGATGTTTAGGGCGGACCTGATTGTTGTGGAATGCCTGCGCCGATCGCGCGTCACGCTTTTGATCGTCCTGATTCACCATGCCCCCGCAGTTCCCGACGCTCTTGCCGGCATCGTGCGTTATGCCTTCGAACCGGCTGCGGCTGCCGGCGGCTTTGCCGGTGCAACGGTTTTGGCGGCGCTACGCTATGGTGTGGCCCACGGTATCTTCTCCAACGAAGCCGGCCTCGGATCGGCCTCGATCGCCCACGCGCAGGCTCGCAACACGCCTGGTGGACAGGGGCTTTGGGCATTTGGGAAGTCGCGATCGATACACTCGTCATTGGAACCATGACGGCGCTCGTCATCCTTGTGACCGGTGTCATTGAGACAGGCACGGCTGGCGCCGAACTGGCGTCGCAAGCCTACGCCACAGCGCTGCCGGGCATAGGCGGATTGATAGTACTATTGTCGCTGGTCCTTTTTTCCTACACAACCATGCTGACTTGGGGCTTCTATGGCGAACAGAGCTTCCGATACCTGTTCGGCCGAAGCACCGTGATGCCCTACCGGTCGCCTTTCTCAGCTTTAATCTTTATCGGCGCGATCGGCGGGCTTGCCACCGTGTGGGATTTCGCCGACACGCTGAACGGCCTGATGGCCGCGCCGAACCTTATCGCTCTGATAGCGCTTGCCGGGGTTGTCGTTCGTGAAGGCCGCACCTTTCGCCGCGCGCGACTGACACTGTCTGACCGGCCACTGTTTGCCGTGAATTAACCCCGCGCCGACGTTCAAGCGCCGTGTCATGTGTGGAGAGCGGTATGGTCCAGCAAAAGCCCGCTAAAACGATCGATCTGGCGCTTCAGGGCGGCGGGTCCCATGGAGCGTTGACCTGGGGGGTGCTCGACCGCATCTTGGAAGACGAGCGGCTGGAGATCGCAGGCATCAGCGGGACCAGTGCGGGGGCAATGAACGCCGTGGTGTTGGCGCAAGGATTTCACCAAGGCGGCCGGGACGGAGCGCGCGAGGCGCTCGCCGCTTTCTGGCGAGCGGTGAGCGATGCGGCGCGCTTTTCGCCGGTCCAGCGCAACTGGTGGAACCGACTCACCGGCAACTTCAACCTCGACAGGTCGCCTGGCTACTTGTTCTTCGACAACCTGACGCGGCTGTTCTCGCCCTATGAGCTCAATCCGCTCGACATCAATCCGTTGCGCGACCTCGTTGCCAGCACGGTCGACTTCGATCGGGTCAATTCCTGCACGATGCCGAAGATCTTTGTCACCGCTACCAATGTGCGCACCGGCCAGGCGCGCGTCTTTACCCAGCCGCATCTGTCGGTCGAAACGATCATGGCCTCGGCCTGCCTGCCGTCGGTGTACCAGGCGGTGGAGATCGACGGCGAAGCGTATTGGGACGGCGGCTATATCGGCAATCCGGCGCTTCATCCCCTCGTCGACGAGACTGACTGCCGCGACATGGTCATCGTCCAGATCAATCCGATGATCCGGCGGGCACTGCCGCGAACCGGGCGCGAGATCCTCAACCGGGTCAATGAGATCAGCTTCAATTCCAGCCTTATAAAGGACCTTCGGACGATCCAGCTGTTGCACAAGCTTATTGAGGCGGGAGGTATTGAGACAGAGCGCTACCGCGACATGCGGGTCCATCTGATCCATGCCGATGAGGAGCTGCAGGACTTGGCCTCCTCCAGCAAGCTCAACGCCGAATGGACATTCCTCAGCCACCTGCAACAGCGCGGCCGGGCTTGGGCGCACCAGTGGCTCGAGACGAATTATGACGGGATCGGTGTGCGCTCTACGTTCGATCTCGACGCGCTGTTCGTCGACTCGCTGCGGCCGATACAGAGGTCCAACAAGTCGAGCACCAGCGGGTCAGCGGAGTAGTCGCGAATGTATGGGATCCTGGTCGTCGTTGCTGCGCTCGGTGGGCTCATGTATCTCGCTTACCGCGGCGTCACCTTACTGATCCTGGCGCCGGGCCTTGCCATGCTCGCCGTGCTCGCCTCGCTCGAACGGCCCCTGCTTGCCAGCTACACCCAGATCTTCATGGTGGCGACGGGCGATTTCATCGTCCAGTACTTCCCGGTCTTCCTGCTCGGCGCCATCTTCGGCAAGCTGATGGAGGATTCCGGTAGTGCCGAGGTTCTGGCTAATGCCACGATCCGCAGGCTTGGCAGCGAACGCGCGATACTGGCTGTAGTGCTGTCATGCGCGGCGATGACCTATGGCGGGGTGTCGCTGTTCGTCGTCGCGTTCGCCGTGTTTCCGATCGCTGCGGGAGTCTTTCGCCGCGCCAATCTCCCCAAGCGGCTAATACCGGGCACCATCGCTCTTGGCGCCTTCACCTTCACCATGACCGCGCTGCCCGGCACGCCGGCGATCCAGAACGCGATCCCGATGCCTTATTTCGGCACTTCGCCCTTTGCCGCTCCGGGGCTCGGCATCCTGACCGCTCTGATCATGTTTGCGCTTGGCCAACTGTGGCTGGAGCGACGGGCGCGGGCCACCTCCGAGGGCTATGGCGATCACCCGGACGCGGTGCCGCACGCGGCCACGGCCTTGCGCGAGCGCGCCTCCGGCGAAGGCTTCGACATTGCCGAGATCCCGGCCGAGGCGCGCCCGGCCGAGCTGCCACCCCTCATGTTGGCGGCACTGCCGCTCGTCACGGTGATCGCCATGAATCTCACCTTCACCGCCCTCGTCATCCCGGCCATGGACACCGACTACCTTGCCGCGCCGGAATATGGCGCGACGACCATCGATTCGGTGCGCGGCATCTGGTCCATTATCGCGGCTCTGGTCATCTCGATCGTACTGATGATTGCCGTGAACTGGTCGCGCCTGCCCAGGCTGACCACCTCGCTGGACGCCGGCGCCCACGCCTCGCTGCTGCCGATCTTCAACACCGCGAGCCTTGTCGGGTTCGGCTCCGTCATCGCCTCGCTGTCGGCCTTCGCAATGGTCCGAGACTCGGTGATCGACATCGGCGGCGACAATCCCGTCATCTCGCTAGCGATCTCGGTGAACCTTCTGGCCGGAATGACCGGCTCGGCGTCCGGAGGCATGAGCATCGCGCTCACTACGCTTGGCAGCGTCTATCTGGAGATGGCCCAGGCCGCGGGTATCTCGCCCGACCTGATGCACCGAGTGACCGCAGTAGCAGCCGGCGGGCTCGACGCATTGCCCCATAACGGCGCCGTCATCACGCTGCTCGCAATCTGCAGCCTGACACACCGCGAGGCCTATCTTGATATCGCCGTCGTCGCCGTGGCTGTACCGATTATTGCGCTGATCGTACTGATCACCCTGGGAACGTTGCTGGGGAGTTTCTGACAAGGAAAGCCAGCCCTGCGGCCAGCCATCGGCATGGTAAAGCTGCGCGCTCTCCAAAGATGTGGTGGATGCCGCTCTTCCCCCAACCAACGGCATCGCGATGTGCCAAGCTTGCGGTGTCAAAGTTCAAGCTGGAGGAGACGGCATCCATGAGAGAGGCCACCATCGTCGGCGTCGACGTCGCAAGAACGTGTTCGCACGCCGAGAGCTTCGCGGCGGTCAGCCGGATAACGCCGTCCTGAACCGCCGGCCAGCGGAAGCGCCCATCCTGTCATTCGGCGTGCAAAATTTGCACGCCGATTGACAGCGAACGAGCGAAAACCGTGCATGTGGCATGTGGTTACCGTAACGAACGAGAAGAGCATCGAGACACGCCGCTCCGGCTCGGAGCTGGCCCGGCATCTCGCCTGTCACTGCGTCGAGATCACATTGGACGAGGAGGACGCGGGCGGACGATCGATCGGGCCAACCCTCGCGGCTTACGGCGCCTCGCGCAACCTCGACGTTCTGGTCATGGGAGCGTACGGGCACTCCCGGATGCGGGATTTCGTCCTGGGCGGCGCCACAAAGAGCCTTGTCGCCAGCCCGCCGCTACCGATCTTCCTCTCTCATTGACACTGAGAACGGCAGCCCGAAATGGGGACGCGCATACGCGGTCACACGTTCCCACTGATATATTTCCGCATAGCCTCCGCTTCCGACTGAACCTCCACAACACGCAGATGGAGCAAGTCGCGGACGCTCACTATGCCGACTAACGTCCCTGCGGTCACCACAGGCAAATGCTCCACATGCCTGGCAATCATGAGCGCCATAATGCCCACCGCACGATCATCCGGGGCGCAGGTCAAAACCTTCGCAGTCATCAGGTCCCGTATGCGCCTACCCAACAGATCAGTACCCATACTCCTTACGCCGCGCACTATGTCGCGCTCAGAAATAATTCCCTCTACCATTTTGCCGTCACTGCTCACGACCAAGGCACCAATGTCCTCAAATTCGGAGGACTCCAGGAGATCGGCGATCGTGGCATCAGGCACGATATGCGTCGTAGTGCGTTTTGGCTGCGCGTTGAGAACACGCTGAACAGTCATGTCAATCTCCTTGCACCAAGCCTTAAGCGTTGACCGACCATCGATGCCGTCAAGCATACCATACAGTTCGTCCACCCTGAACAATCGGCTCCCTCCATTGGGTGACGTGACATCTCGTGAGCGCCCGCCAGCCGCCCGGCCTCAATCATCGTCGGGGCAAGATCAGCGGCGTCATTGCCATCTGACCAACAGCCATGCAGTTGCAGTGAGGGCAAATATTTCCACGATCCGCTCCGGAGGGTTCGCTGGCTAGTCTAAGTCTAGCTAGCGGGCATTTTCCGACTCGTAAGGTTTCAGTTCCACCGGCGCGGCGGCGAGGCGACGGTAGATGGTGTCGGCGGAAAATTGGCCACCAACCCAGTGTCTTCGCCCGCACTAGCGTGACGCACGATTCGGGCGGCATTAGAGCCGAGGAGAAAGGTGCTCATCGACGGCCGGTGAGAGCCCACCACTATGAGATCGGCATTGAATTCCGTGGCTTCCGAGAGGACTTGATCATAGACGGTGCCGATCGGGGTAACCGTAGACAGCTGCGCTACCGGCAGGCCCATGGGTCGGGCCAGGTCCACGAGTTTGGGTTAGCGTCCGCTTTTCCTCGTCGGCAAAGAAACTTTTGGGGAGATAATCCACCGCCGCTTCGACCATGTAGCGGACGTGGACAATTCGCACATCAGCGCCCGCCGCCTTAGCGAGTTCCCCGGCCGCAGCGGTGGCAGGTGCAGCGAGCTCGGGTTCGGCGGTGTCGATCGCTTGAACATGTCTGGAACCGACGTCAATACGACAGAAAGAGCGGGACTGGGCGTCGATCAAGCATGCTCAACGTCGCGCCCCCGAGTACAAAATCCCGCACCCGGGAATGCCCGAACGCCCCCATGACGAGGAGGTCCGCGTGGCTTGATGTCGCGTAGCCTTCAAGAGCGTCACCAATCGACTTTCCGCCAGCGTTGACGACATCGAAAGCAATCTCGACCCCGTGCCGCGCTAGGTGCCTGGCAAGCTCGGCTGCCGACCGAGATGGATTGATCGGTTTGTCGTTCGCTATTGTAACGACCCGGACGAGTTTTGCTTTCTCCAGAATCGGCAGTGCGTCGGAGAGCGCCCTGGCAGCGGCGCGACTGGCGTCCCAAGCCACCAAGATATTGTCGAGGGTCGGCGGACCAACGCGCCGCGCTCTGCTTGGAAGGATCATGACCGGGCGACCAGCGCCGAAGATCGTCGCTTCCGCAAGCGGCCGTTCCGAAGCGCCTTCGTCGCAGATCACCACGATCGTGAGATCCCGAAGGCGAGCGTGCGCTATGAGCGAGTCCTGAACGGTGGCGAGCTCGCACCTATCGACGATGCCGTCGTGACTGAGGTTTCGAACAGCCGCGGATCGCGTGAAGGCCGCGATGAGATCCCTCGCGTTCTCGGCGCTCGCCTTCCTCTCGTCCGCGATGATGGCAGGCAAGTTCACCACCAGGTTCGCCAGAAAATGAACAGGCAGAGGCGCCTGGAAGCCCACCTCGAATGCGATAGCCGTGATTTGCGTATCGAGAGCGGCGGCAATCGCAACGGCATCCTCGACGGCGCGGATTGGCGTTGGAACCGGATGTGTTACCAACGCCAGCAATGTGTCCCTGAATGGCAAGATGGGCGTTCCTCTCCTGAGCAAAAAAGTCACTATCCCGAAGAACGCGTCACCCGCCTTGACACAAATCAATCCGTTCGGCGTGCTTGGCAGAATCGACCCATCCGTGAGCGCATTGCGGATACGGCCGGCGGTCAACCGAGATAATCTCAATCCCGAGCGGGTGGGGGGACAACCAGAACATCGGTGTCGAGCCCGTTCAGTAACTCTTGCGCTACGCTTCCGAGAAATATCTTGGCAATCCCACTTCGGCCGTGCGTTCCGATCACGACCAGATCTGGCACCGGGTCGGCTGCGGCTTCGAGGATAACCCTTGCAGGCGGCCCCTCCTCTGGCCGAACGCGCGTCGTGTAATCGATTCCGCCAAGATCGACCGTTTGCAGGAACTGCGTCAACTCCTGGCTGGCTTCGAGTGCGGCTTCGGCGACATATCGCTTGATTATGTCGGCAGATAGGCCGGCAATTGCCAGCATCCCCTTGGCCATAGGGTCGAAGACGTGAAAAATCGTAACCCGTGCTCCCGCAAGGAGGCCGAGCGCCTTTGCGGTCTGCAACGCATGGCGAGAACACTCGGAGAGGTCCACGGCCGCCAACGTGTTGTTCAGATATGGGCCGGAAGGCTCGGCGTTGACGACCAGCACCGGAGCGGCACGCATCCGGATGACGCGCTCCACTGTTGTTCCGATAAACACGTCCTTCAGCAACTGCTTTCGATGTGCGCCCATGACGATGAGGCCAGTGGCGGACTTTTCGGCGAGCCCGACGATGCCGTCGAACGCATCTCCCCGCACGACCGTCACATTGAAAGCACGACCCTGCAGCTCTGAAACCGAGCGCGTCATCCGCTCGAGTTCGGCGGTCGCCTCGCCCTCCGCCGCAACTATCCGATGCTCCGGCTGATCATCGTCGACGACGTGAGCGAGGATCAGCTTGGCACCAAATTGCCTCGCCAGCAAACCGGCACGCCGGACGGCCCGTTCGGATCGGCTGGAAAAGTCAGTTGTGACCAGAATCTGACGCACGTCTAAGCCCTCGCTGATCGAACCGTCTTGACGCGCGCTATATGTCGGTTGCGCCATCGCGACAGAGAAGCAACAAATAGAGCATCGCGACGGCACGCTTGAAGGCTTTACGAACGTATCGCGATCGACCTCAAGTGCGCAACCCAGCTACCGAAGATTCGGCTCTCCTCGATGTGCGGTGGAGGGGCCGCCGACCCGCCGGTCGCCAAGGAGAGGCTATGAGTCTGATCACTTTCTTGTTGGGGCTTGGTGCGCTGGTGCTAGGGGCTGAGCTCCTGGTTCGCGGCGCCTCGAAGCTCGCCTTCAAGCTCGGAGTTTCGCCCCTCGTCGTCGGATTGACCGTTGTGGCATATGGTACCAGCGCACCGGAGTTGGCTGTATCCATGCAATCGGTGATCTCTGGCCAAACCGACATTGCGGTTGGCAACGTCGTTGGTAGCAACATATTCAACGTCCTCTTCATCCTGGGAGTATCGGCGCTGATCACGCCCTTGATCGTTAACCAGCAACTGATCCGGCAAGAGGTCCCGATCATGGTTGGGGTCTCATTGCTGTTGCCTGTACTGGCCTATGATGGCGGTCTGTCGCGTATCGACGGCATGCTCTTTATGACATTGTTGGTGGCCTACACGGCATTCTTAATCATTCAGAGCCGCGGCCAAGGAGCGATTCCGGAGACGCTTGTGCAGGAGGTCGGGGTCATAGGATCCGGGTGGGACTCAAAGTTCCTCGCTCAGGTCGCGCTGATTGTCGCGGGCTTGGCGTTGCTCGTGTTCGGGGCGAGATCTTTGGTCGAAGCGGCCATCACCATCGCCAAGCATCTCGGTGTCAGCGAAGTGGTAATCGGTCTCACCGTTGTCGCAGCCGGGACCTCCTTGCCTGAGGTGGCGACATCAGTTTTGGCTGCGATCCGCGGTCAGCGTGATATTGCCGTCGGCAATGTGGTCGGCAGCAACATCTTTAATATCCTTGGCGTGCTTGGCGTCTCCGCGGTGGTGGCGCCTAGCGCGCTCGCCGTTGCACCAGCGATGACGGCGTTCGATATACCAGCGATGCTCGCCGTGGCGGTTGTTTGCTTGCCGATCTTCTTCACGGGCAACTTGATTGCCCGCTGGGAGGGCGCAGTCTTCGTCGGGCTATATGTCAGCTATACGCTCTATTTGATATTGGCCGCACAGCAGCACGACGCGCTTTCGACCTACGGCTTGGTCTTTGGCATGGCTGTGCTGCCGCTCTGTACGTTGACGATCGTTATCATCGCCTGGCGGGAGTGGCGCGCCAGAAACAAATCAGAGTGATCGCGGCTGATGCGGTACTTGTCAGTTCCGAGGGGGGCCATTGCGTGATAGTCGCGTCTGCGGCGGCTTCGGCATGTGGTCGTTGTATCCAGGATCGCGGTCTTTCATGAGCGGGGAGCGCACTGATCAGGCTGTATGGTCAGGAAAGTTTGCGTCCGATGACGACTGAGCCGTTGATCTTGCTCAATCTTGTTGAAGCGCTCGGCATCGGCCTCTTGATCGGCGCCGAGCGAGAGCGTCGTATGGCCCACGATACTGGGCGGGCGCCTGCCGGCATAAGAACGTTTGCGATTTCGTCATTGGTCGGAGCGGTGAGCGTCCTCGCCGGGGGGGAATTGCTGCTGGTAACCGCCACGGTCGGTGTCTTCGCGTTGGCCGGGCTGGCCTATTGGCGTTCCAAGGGCGAGGAAGTCGGGCTGACGACCGAGATTGCGCTCGTCATGACCGTGCTGCTCGGCGGGCTATCGATTCGTCGTCCGGAACTTGCGGCCGGTGTCAGCGTCGTCGTGGCAATTCTTCTGGCCGCTCGGGCACCACTGCACACCTTCGTGCGCTCGGTAATGAGCGAAGACGAGTTGCGGGACGTACTATTGCTGGCCGCCGCGACTCTCGTCGTATTGCCGGTCGTTCCTGATCGCCCGATGGGGCCCTACGCGGCGCTGAATCCCTATACGATTTGGATCGTCGTCATTCTCGTGATGGCGATCGGTGCCGCCGGCCATGTTGCGATTCGGCTGTTCGGTGCGCAATATGGGCTCCCTCTGACGGGTCTCGCATCAGGATTCATATCGAGCACGGCTACGATCAGGGATATGGCCGATCGGGCCATGAAGGCGCCGAACCTCTTGCTTGCAGCTGTCGCCGGGGCTTCGTTGTCGTCCATTGCGACGATTATTCAGATGGCCCTGGTTCTTGCGGCGGTCAGCACGGCGACCCTGCGAACACTCATGGTCCCACTCATGACGGCGGGCGCCGTGGCGACGCTGTATGGGGCAATTTGGACGATTCTGGCGCTACGACAGCATCCCGACGGGCGGCTTGCGGGCCACCAGCAGCGTGCCTTCAGCGTGTCGACAGCCTTGATCTTCTCGCTTGCCCTGGCCTTGATTCTGATGGCGGCGGCGGCTCTACAGGAGTGGCTGGGCAACACCGGAATCATCCTGGCTGCTGCCCTTGCTGGCCTCGTCAATACACATGCGGCGGCAATTTCGGTCGCATTGTTGGTTGCCTCCGGAAAGATCACGGCAGCCGACGCCGTGTTGCCGATACTGATTGGAATCTCGACGAACTCAATCGTGAGAATGGTCCTTGCGCACGTCGGTGGCGGCCGCGATTTTGCGGTTCGTGTGGTTCCCGGACTTATCCTGGTCGTGCTAGCTGCCTGGGCCGGCGCGCACTACATCCGCATGTAGCGTGGCTAGACTAAGACTAGAGAGCGGATTTCGATCTGGATGAATCGTTGGGGATTCCCACCATCGGTTTTGAGGTGATTCCGACATGTCTGCCGGATGGAGGCCGGCAGACATGTCGAAAAGCCTTTCGGTCGATCTTCGGGTTCTGGCGGCGGTTGCGGAGGGTCTGGCGCATCGCTACGCGGGCTCGTCCTTGACAAGCAGCTCATGCGGATCTCATTGGTACCGGCTTTGGTCTCCGCCATCAGAATGCCTGCGACACACAGGCTGTCGCTAGACGCGCCAAATTGTGGCGGCTACCTTGGAGGGGGCTGTTGGCGGTCGACGAAGCCCTTCTTAAGGCTACTAGCCCCAATAGCTGCGCCAGGCTGGATACCGATTCGCGTGCGGCGATCACAACCTTTGGCATTCCGATGATCGTATCCAGCTGGAGGAAGATAGCGGCGCGCGGTGTCGTGACGCCGATAGTCGGCTATGCATTCTTGTGGTATGTTTTAACTAATGGTGACATGGCGTCTTGGGTCGTGGGTGCGCCGACAGTTCTTACTGCCGCAGCGGTCGGGCTCGCGCAGCGCCGCACACACTGGCGACTGAGTCTGCAGGGCGCGGTTCGGTTCGCGGCCTTCTTTCTCGCCGAATCTCTCAAGGGTGGACTCGACGTGGCGTGCCGCGTTGTTCGTCCCCGGGTGCGCATCGCGCCGACGCTATTGGATTATGAAACGCCCTTGTTGCGAGAGCCGCCGGCGCGGGACTTTTTCGTTCTCTGTGTCAGTCTATTACCCGGCACGCTGGTCGCGAGGATGGAAGACCGTCACCTTGTGGTCCACGTCCTCGATGCTGGTGCGCCAGCACTACAGGATATCGCTCGATTGGAACGGGTCGTGGCGGGTCTTTTCGGAGTGGATTCGGCATCCGAGAGCGGAGAGAGATCGTGGAAGAATTCATGTTCTTGATGGCGGCCGCTGTGCTGGGGTCGGTAGCGCTTGGTCTATGGCGTGTTATACGCGGGCCGACACGCGCCGACGCCATGATGGCGGCGCAGCTCTTGGGGAGCGGAGCAGTGGCGGTACTTCTTCTTCTGTCGCACGCCATGGCGAGGCCGCATCTGGTCGACGTGGCGCTCGTCGTCGTGCTTCTGGCGGCTATGGTGAGTGTTGCCTTTGTTCGCCGGCTTAAGCCGATCCGCGGGGCGTGATGCGACCGAGTGATTGGCTGACGATGGGATTTGTTGGCGCCGGCGTGCTTTTCTTCATTGCTGGCAGCATTGGCCTCATTCGGCTGCCCGATGTGCTGACCCGTCTTCACGCCCTGACCAAGGCCGACAACGTCGGATTAGGTCTTATCGTGCTAGGACTGGCGTTCCAGGTGGGGAGCCTGTTGGAGCTCATTAAGCTATTACTGCTGTGGCCTCTGGTACTGCTTGCGAGCTCATGTGCTTGTTATCTCGTCGCTCACTCGACGCTGCAGTCACAACGGGACACTGAAGAGCGACGACGTGTCAGGTGACGCTTCGGTCCTCGATCTATTGCTCGCCGGCTTTCTGGTCTTCATCGTCTGGAGGCTGCTGACGCTCAGCGATCTGTTCAAGGCGACCGTTCTATTTATCGTTTTCGGTGTGCTGCTGTCCCTCGCCTGGGTCCGTCTGAGTGCCCCGGACGTGGCGCTTGCCGAAGCTGCCATCGGTGCTGGCGTGACGGGCGCCCTAGTGCTTGACGCGCTTCGGCGGTTGGGTGCGCGGGGAGCCGCTGATGAGGCGCAGCCCCTGCGACTGAACCTGCCGCGACTGGTCGGCGTGCTTCTGGTCATAGGCGTCGGGGCCTTTCTGGTCTGGTCGGTGCTGAGCCTGCCTCTTGGATGGCGCGGATTGTCCAGCGAGGTCGCTGCGGCTATGCCACGCAGTGGCGTCACTAACCCCGTTACGGCTTCGCTGCTGAACTTCCGGGCCTACGACACGCTGCTCGAGATCGCCGTGTTGATGCTCGCCGTGCTTGGCGTCTGGACGCTCGATGCCGAGCCGACGCCTGCGGCCGAGCCTACCGGACCGATCCTCGGACTGCTGCTGAGAACGCTCCTGCCTTTGATGGTTGTTGTTGCCGGGTATTTGCTCTGGGCCGGGGGGCACGCTCCGGGTGGCGCGTTTCAGGGGGCAGCCATCCTCGCGGCCGGCGGGATTCTGATGCACTTGGCGCGCCCCTTCAACCTTCGCAATCGCGGGCTCGTCCGCTTCGTGATTGGCGTCGGCTTTGCAGTCTTCCTTATCGTCGGAGTGACGCTGGTTTTGCTCGGTGGCAGGTTCCTCGAGCTTCCGGCGCGCTATGCCGGGGCATTGATTCTCGTGATCGAGTCGGCGGCCATGATCTCAATCGCGCTCACATTGATTGCGCTGTTCGTCGGTCATACACGCGACAACGCAGGACGGGACACCTCATGACCCCTCCGATCATCTACGCTTTCGCCGGCGCGGCCATCCTATGCGTCGGACTGTTTGCGTTTCTGGCGGCGCGCCACGTGTTACGGCGCATCCTTGCGCTCAACATCATGGGCAGCGGCGTTTTCATGATGCTCGTAGCTCTCGCCGCGCGCACCGATCCTCCTGACCCGATCCCGCATGCCTTGGTGTTGACGGGCATCGTCGTCGCCGTCTGCGTTACAGCGTTGGCTCTGGCGCTTCTCAGCCGCATGTTCGCGGACGAGGGAAGCGCTCTTCTACCTGAGGATCGCGAACCTGAATGACGCCAACGGGGTGGATGGAGGCGGCGCTCGCGGTTCCGCTGTTGGGGGCAGTTGTCGCGCTCATGCTCGGCCGGCGCGCAGCGCCCGTGATCGGCGTCATGACGGCAATTGCTGGCGGAGTAGCATCTCTTGGACTTGCCTTCGCCGTCTCGAGAGCCGGCGCGTTTCGTTACGCCGTCGGTGGCTGGGGTGCACCGCTCGGCATAGATCTTTATGTCGACGCATTGGCGGCAGTGATGCTTGCGATGACAGGTGTGGTGGGAGTTTGCATTAGTGTTTACGCCGTCAGCTATTTCCGCCGCCACCCAACGGCAGCAGGTTCCTCCCGCGGCGGCACCGGATCTGCGTGGTTATTCTGGCCACTGTGGCTCGTGCTCTGGGGCGGCATGAATGCGCTCTACCTGTCGGGGGACTTGTTCAATATCTACGTCGCTCAGGAAGTGATCGGGCTATCTGGGGTCGGCTTGATTGTGCTTGCGGGTGGCAGCGCGATCGCCGCCGGACTGCGCTATCTGCTGTTGGCGCTCGCGGGCTCTCTGTTGTACATCGTGGGCGTCGAGTTGCTCTATGCCGAATATGTGACGCTCGATCTGCAACAGCTGCATCAACGCATCGACGCCCAGGCATCGACCTGGGCTGCGGCGGCACTCATGACCGCCGGCCTACTAGCCAAGTCCGCGCTATTTCCGTTGCATTCCTGGCTGCCACCGGCCCATGGGCATGCACCGGTGCCGGTCTCGGCGGCGCTGTCAGCGTTGGTCGTCAAGACAGGCTTCTACCTGCTCGTGCGGCTGTGGCTCGATATATTTGCTGGGTTGGGAGCGGAGCACGTCGCTACGCTGCTCGGTGCACTCGGCGGCGCCGCCGTGCTTTGGGGTGGTGTGCAGGCGCTGCAGCAGGAGCGCCTCAAGATGATGGTCGCCTATTCGACCGTCGCTCAAGTCGGTTACCTGTTCATGCTGTTCCCGCTCGCTTCTATATCGGGAGCCCTACCTGGTGCGCTGCTGCTCGCAGCTTCCCATGCGGCGTCCAAAGCGGCCCTATTCATGTGTGCGGGCTCCGTGCTTGCAGTCTATGGTCATGATCGTATTCAGTCACTCGATGGCTTCGGTGCGCGACTGCCAATGACGACTGTTGCGTTTGGTCTGTCCAGCATCAGCCTGATCGGGCTCCCGCCATCCGGCGGCTTCGCCGGCAAGTGGATGCTGATTTCTGCCGCATTGGCCGGTGGAGCATGGTGGTGGGCAGCGATCATGACCCTCGGGGGGCTTCTCAGTGCCGCCTATCTGTTCCGTGTGCTCGCGCATGCATTTCTGGAGCCGCCGGCTACAGGCCCTGGACGTGTGCCACGGGGCATGGAGCTGACGAGCCTCATCCTTGCTTGCATAGCCATCGGGCTGAACTTCGCTGCACTGCCGCTGCACGACCTGCTGCATGCTGCGGGTTCGAGATGACGGACCCCTGGATTCCGCTGGCTGCTGTCGGCCTTCCTTTCTTGACCGGCATTGCCATTTTCATGCTCGACGACCGCCAGGTCGTGCTGCGCAGCCTGCTCAACTTGTTCGGCGCTTTCGCCAAGCTGGTTCTGGTCGGGGTGATGTTGTGGGGCGTGGCCAACGGCCGCGACTATGGAGTACGGCTGGCGATCGCGCCGGGGCTCGATGTCGCGTTGAACGTCGATGCGCTGGCATTACTCTTCATCACGCTGTCGGCGATCCTTTGGGCGCTGACCACGGTCTACGCCATCGGTTATCTGGAGAATGCTTCGCATCGCAGTCGCTTCTTTGGATTTTTCAGCCTGTCGATATTTGCAACGACCGGCATCGCGCTGGCGGGAAATCTTTTCACGTTATTCGCGTTCTATGAGATTCTGACGCTCGTCACCTACCCGCTCATCATTCATCGCGGAACCCAAGAAGCGATTGCGGCGGGACGCGTCTATCTTCGCTACACGTTGACAGGTGGCGCCGTGTTGCTGATCGCGGTGGCCTGGCTGTATGTGCTTGCGGGACCACGAGATTTCGTCGCTGGCGGCTTTCTGCGTGAGCTAGGCACAGACCATCGATTTGCGCTGATCCTGTTGTTCGCTGGTCTGATCGCCGGGTTTGGCGTGAAGGCCGCATTGTTTCCGCTGCACGGCTGGTTGCCGGTGGCCATGGTGGCACCTGCGCCGGTGTCGGCGCTGCTGCATGCCGTGGCGGTGGTGAAGGCGGGGGCGTTTGCCATCATACGCGTGGTCTACGATGTGTTCGGCGTCGAGTTTGCCGACACGCTCGGGGTTCTTGGACCGTTGGCAGTGATGGCCGCTTTCACCATTCTCTATGGATCTTTCCGGGCGCTGACCCAGGATGAATTGAAAAAACGGCTGGCCTATTCGACGGTCAGCCAAATCTCCTACATCATTCTTGGTGTCGCGGTGCTTGGCCCCCTGTCGACCATTGGGGCGCTGGTCCACCTGGTAAACCAGGGCTTGATGAAGATCACGTTGTTTTTGACCGCCGGGAACCTCGCTGAGACGCTCGGGGTACATTACGTGCACGAGATGGACGGAGCGGGGCGCCGCATGCCGTTGACCATGACGGCTTTCACGGTCGGCGCCTTGGGCATGATCGGCGTCCCACCGATCGCCGGATTCGTCACGAAGATCTATCTGGGGACTGGCGCCGCGGAATCGGGGCAGTGGTGGGTTATCGTCGTCTTGGCGGCATCGAGCCTGCTCAATGCGTGCTATTTCCTGCCCATTCTTTACCGTGCCTGGTTCCAGCCGCGAAGCACACCTTGGCCGCGAGAGCACGGCACAGGATTTGATGCCAAGGCTGTATTGCTGGTGCCGGTCCTGTTCTCGGCGGCGTTTGCGGTCGGCGTCGGCCTCTTCGCCGACACGCCATTGAGTCCGCTTAAATGGGCGAAACTGATCTCACGCCAGGAGTTCGGCTATGCCCAGTGACGAAGGCATAGGACCGCGATGATTGATGCGGCGCTCAAATCGCTTGTTTGGCTAGGCCCCGCTTTGGCGCCTCTCGTCGCGTTGCCGCTCCTGTCTGTTGAATCGCGGCTGAGCGCGGTGGTGACACTCTCCGCACTGCCAGCATTCCTCGTGGCCTTGTTTGCGCCGGCCGGTACGATCGATTTGCCTTGGCTGTTACTGGGCGCACGCTTTGGGCTGGACGATACCGCGCGGATGTTTCTGATTTTCACGGCTTCGCTGTGGCTGGCTGTCTGTATTCACGGCTGGTCCTACCTGCACGGGGACACGCGCCGCCCGACATTCTTCGTTTTTTTCAATGCGGCAATGGCCGGCAATTTTGGCGTCATTCTCGCCCAGGATGCGGCAAGCTTCTATGTTTTCTTTGCCCTGCTGAGTTTTGCGTCCTACGGCCTAGTGGTGCACAGTCGCACACAGGATGCGCTTCACGCCGGACGAGTCTACATCGTGCTCGTGATCGCCGGCGAGTTGGCCCTGTTTGCGGCCATCGTGCTCTGGGTAAACCTCACCGGAAGTCTCTATTT
This sequence comes from Bauldia sp., assembly GCA_022841545.1. Lineage (GTDB taxonomy): Bacteria > Pseudomonadota > Alphaproteobacteria > Rhizobiales > Kaistiaceae > Bauldia. The sequence continues at coordinate 84,009 of JALHRF010000001.1, forward strand.
TTCGGATTGGATGGCATCGTCCACCACGGCAGCGACGCGCAATTGGGCGATCGCCCTGACATTGATTGCGTTTGGTATCAAGATCGGCGCCGTCCCGCTGCATGTCTGGCTGCCATTGGCGCATCCAGCCGCGCCGACGCCCGCCAGCGCGATCCTCTCCGGCGCCCTGATCAAAGCCGGGCTGCTCGGCTGGCTGCGCTTTCTACCACTGGGAAGCGCTGCTCCGGGTTGGGATCATATGATGATCACCCTCGGGCTGGTTGCCACATTTGGCGGTGCTTTGGTTGGGGCGCTCCAACGCAATCCAAAGGCCGCACTCGCGTATTCCAGCATCAGCCAGATGGGATTCATCACCGTTCTGCTTGGCGTCGCGCTCGCGGTCCCGGACGCCGCTCCGGCAGCTACGCTCGCCGCCGTGCTCTACGCCTTTCATCATGCTTTTGCTAAGGCCCTCATGTTTCTCGGTGTGAGCATGGTTGGTGTGATGTCAAGAGCCGGTCGTGCTGCCGTCGCAGTCGGCATGATACTGCCGGCGCTGGCTCTCGCCGGTGCACCACTGACCAGCGGCGCCTTTGCCAAGGGCGAGCTTAAGGCGGTCGTGGTAGCCGCCGGCTGGAACGGGTTGGCCTTCCCGCTGTCGCTGGCCGCCGTCGGTACCACGCTGGTGATGCTGCGCACACTTTATCTCGCGCGACATGCCCCCCATGCGCATGCCCCCAATGCCGGAATGTGGACTGGCTGGGGGCTGCTGCTTGGGGGCTGCGCTGCGGCGATTTGGTTTCTTCCGCAGGCTCGCGGTAACTTCGTCATTTCGCTCGATGAGTGGGCCAGTGACTTGTGGCCGATCCTGCTCGGGGTGGGGCTTGCCGCTGTCGGTTGGAGAGCCCATTGGAACACTGAAAGGATCTCGATTCCACCAGGCGATGTGTTGGTGCCGTTGTTCGGGGCGTGGCCGCGACAACGGTTCACACCGTCATTCCGACCGGGAGATCAAAAAGCTGAGCCGGCCTCGCCGTCGGCGGTGCGCGCGGCGGGCGCGCCGCTATCGTGGGCCGAGGTGGCCTTGGCGCGGCGTGCTGGTCTTGCCATGATCCTGATGGCGGCGGCGGTCGTCGTGCTTGTGATCAACTAAACCGCCGCCTTAAGGTAGATCGCTCTGTCGGGCCGACGCATTTCACGATGATCGGCCTGATACTGCAGCAGGCGTTGCCTTCGGACGTTCTCGTGACGCTCGGCGACCACCATCGCCCTCATGACCTCATGACCTGCCCCTGCCACTGAAGTTTCATCCGGCGGCCACTAGAGCCTTAGAGCCTCGGGAGGTTTTGCGGCCCAGTGGCGCGAGATTAGCAGATTAGCAACAGGCAACAGGCGATCGGCGAAGCTGGTCGGGGTTGCGAAGCTGATCGCCTGTTGCGGTGAGATTGGCCGCAAAGGCAGCCGGCGTGAGCTACGTATGGCCCTCAACATCTACCTCGACGTGCTTGGCAATATCAAAACCGATGGCACTAACCTGCATGGGGTCGCGCAGGTGCGGCTGCGCCGCTGCGCCGCGCCAGATGCTCGACTATTTTGCCAAGCTGCCGCCGAGTCTGGTCGGCAATCGCTTGGTGAAATCCGTCTGGGACTCTGGGACGGCCGCCTCCGTACTTGTAACGAACCGCGATCCCAGGAGCACCCCTTCAGCCCCCAGTATCAGCGTTGCGGCAAGGCCGCGCCCTCGACGATGCCGCCGGCCGTTACCATGACGTCGGCCGAAGGTGCTGGAAAGAGCACCTCGGGCTGTCAGACTTTGCTTTGGTTCACCTTTCGCCACATGCTCGATCGTGGCCGGCCGGGTTGAGCCGAGCTGCAGAATGCGCTCATTGGTGTAACCCTTAGAATGTCCCGCCATCGACGGTGACACCTTCGATGCTTCCGCCAGTGATCGCGACGTTGTCGGCAACCTGTGTCGCCATCGAGCCCAGGCCGAGGCTGCCACGCGCGGCCCCTGGATCCGCAAGATCTGACAGGTTCGCGGCGATGGCGAGTCTGCTGGCAAGGCCATTAGTCATGGTCGCGGCAAAGTCGGGATCGTCGCCCAAGGCCGAGGCGAGTTCGGCGAGCGTATCGAGCGCTCCGGGCGCGGCGTTAATGAGGGTCGAGACGGCGGCCGCCACGAAGGCGGTCGTTGCGATCTGGGTGGAACTGGTTCCGCCTGCCGCGGTCGGCGCCGTCGGGACCCCGGTAAGCGCAGGCGATGCGAGCGGCGCCTTGGCGTCGAGCAAGGCCTGGAGGCTGGTGATCTCCGCGATTGGGTGGCCGTGAGACGCGGCCGCCTTTGTGGCAAGCCCGCTGTCCAGTTGAAGCTTTCGGACCAGATCCGTATCGGCGGCGGCATCTTCGCTTGATGCCGGTGCCGAGGAGAAGGTCTTCTTGCCGCCGACAGTCTGGGCGCTCGAGCGATCGACGAAGGCTCCTTTGCCGGCGAGCGCGATGACGCTCGTCGCGTTGCCGCCGCCATCATCGCCCTTGCCGACATAGAGCGTGTCGTCGACCTCGTTGTGGGCGAGTTCGGCCGACTTGAGTGCGACAGGTGCACCCGCAGCCCCCGAGACGCGCCGCTTGATGCGAATGACATTCGCCATGGGTTCCTTTCTTTATCTGTCAGAAGTTGCCGCCGTCGACGATGATACCGGCGTCGAGATTTCCCACGGGGCCAACAGGTCCCTGCGGTCCGATCGGACCCAGCCTGCCATCCGGTCCGGGCGTACCAAGAACCCGGACCGAGACGGGCGCGGTCGCGATCCGCAAGGCCACCGGTTCGCTCGCCGAGACCTGGATACGGATCGGCCCCGAAGCGGCAGTCAGCTCGATCCGCTCGGTCACGACAGCATCCCACGGGTCACCGGCTTGACGACCGGGATCTCGAGGAAGAAGGAGAGATGGCGTGGCGGGATGAGGTCGGTTCGGACGACATCGAGGACGACGCTACCGGCGCCGAGGCTAGCGGTCGCCTCGGGCGCGATCGCCAGCTCGAGCACGGTGTCCGATACTCGCAGGAGTCCGCCATTGGCGGTGGTGAGCAACGTGATTGCCGACGCGGCCGAGACCCTGGCCCGGATCTCCGCCACGAAGACCGCTCCCTCCGGGAAGAGCGCAGCGTCCGCCTCGATCTGGAGCCGGTAGGGATAGCCGGCAACGATGGCGGGTCCGTCAATGATCGCGACGCTCACTGGTGCAGTGTCCTGCTACGGCGTCCTGCCGGTGCGGTAATCCTCGATCCGCGCGGTCCGGGCCCGCCAGGCGAGCACGATGACGACCGCAAAGATCGCGATTCCGATCCATGGCAGGAACGGCGCCACAAACTCCGTCAGGTTGAGAAGGCCGATGGCGCGCTCTGTCATGTCCTTAGCCTGCTCTGCCGCCTCGATGGCCGGCGCAATGGCCGCACCGGCGATGGTGATGGTCCCAGCAATGCCGGTCGCGATCTGGGCATTCGCCGCGCTGACGATGCGCGAGGCCTGCGGCTTGCCGCTTGCCCGCTCGGGGGCGATCACCCGCGGTGGTGCCTTCTCAAGCGCGGTGGTGAAGGCGACATCGATGTCGGGCGTCAAGGGCAGACCGTTATCCGCCTTGAAGGCAAGGATGGCGGCGCGGGTGCGGGGACCGAACAGTCCGTCGATAGCGCCGACCTCGTGGTAGCCGAGATCCTCCAGTGTCTGCTGGATGACACGGAGCGAAGGCTTCGCACTGGACCGCACTCCGATGGGGCGCCGAATGCCGAGAAGGCGGCTGCGCGGGTAGCGGGCGATGGTGACGCCATTGGACTGGTTGCCGCCCAGCACCTCGATCTGAGTGGCGGTCGCCTTGATGAAGAAGGCGACATGCCCCTGCCAGGACGAGGAACCGCGCTCGAACACCACGATATCGCCCTCGCGGGCGTCGGTGACTGCGACGGGCTCGCCGAACGTGAGGTACGAGCGGGCATTGAGCGCGCGCGTCGACCGGATGCCCGCCTTTTCCAGGCAGTGACCGACGAAGGCGGCGCACCAGGCGGTCTCGTCGTGTTCGACCCAGTCGTGACCGACCGAGGCATACATCTCCATGATCTTCGGGTTGTCGCGCGGCCCGGCGATCTCCTTGATGCCCAGGTAGCTCTTGGCGATGTCGAAAGCGGTCATGCAAATGGTCTCCCGCGCCGGAAGGCGGGTGCCCGCCGGCGTCTTGCTGGTGTTGAGGGGGGAATGGCTGGTGGTGCTTCCCGCGCAGAGACGCGGGATGAGGGTCCGCCGGCTACGACGGAAGCTTGGTCAGGCGTTCGAGGACGAAGTCGTAGAGCTTGTCGATCTTGCCCTCGAGGCTGTCGAAATGCCGGGCGATGGAGGGATGATCGATCCGGGCGATATCGAGCTCGAGCATTCCCACCCGGGCGCGGATGTCCTGAATGTCCGACTTGATCGTCGAGATGTCCCTTCCGAACTGGGCGTGACGATCCGGCACGAACGCCTCCCAGAGCTTGACGATCGCAAGGACGGCGCCGGCAAGGGCGCCAACACCGATGATGAAGGTGACCACCATCGGCAGGTTCACCGTCCAATCATTGCCCATGGTGCGGGTCCTCCTATCGCTGGTCGGCACCTGCACCCTGATGCGGCTGCCGGAGTTCGAGTTCGGTGATGAATCCGCCGCCGCGTGAGTACCGGTGGGTGAGGGCTTCGATCCGGTAGGCACCGTCGATGCCGGGGCGCGCCCCAGCAACGGTGCAGAGTCCGTCGGGAATGGCGGCCGTATCGCCCTCGATGGTGACAGAGCCTTCGCCGGCATCGCGCTCGCTGGTCGCCCTGTTGGCTGCCGCCTGCTCGCCGGCTTCCCCCTCATTGGCCAGGCTGTAACGATGGTCGTGGCGCGCCTCGCCGCCGAGGCTGGTCGGCTCCTCGGTCTCCTTCCAGGCCGCTTCCGCGGGGTCGTACCAGCGCGCCCGAACCTTGCCGTATTGAGCGCGACCGAGGGCCGGGGCGATGTCCCAGGCATGGAGGTTCCGCCCCGCGACCGCCGCGACCGAGGCGAGGTAGAGGGCGCCGCGCCTGCTCATGGTCGCCGTCGCGCCCTGGATGCGGAAGTTGCCGCCGATCTCGCGGGCGAGACGCTCGCCCATGTGGATGAAGCTCTCGTCGCGCATCTCGAAGTAGGTGCGGGTGATGCCGGCGAGCACGGGGTCGACCGCGACCTCGGCGATACCGGCGGAGCTGCCCGCCTCCTTCAGGATGTCCTCTACGGTCTTGTCGTCGAAGTGACGCTGCTGGGGTTCCTTCGACTTGCCTGTCGTGTCGACGCCCTTGGCGGAGATCGACAGGGTGCGTCCCCCGCCCCGCGAGCCGGAGGACCGGACTTCATCGACGGTGCCGGTGAAGACGACGCGGACCCCGCCGCCCTCCCACCCAAGCGCAACGACCACCGGTGCTCCGAGCTGCGGCAGCACGATGCGGCCGTCGGTGTCGTCGATTTCCAGGATGGCAGTATCGGCATGGGTGCCGACCTTGTCGGAGACTGTGAGCGAGATCAGGACTGGCAGGAGCGGCGCGGTGATGTTAGTCCCGGCGACCGTGACCATGAAGACTGCGCGCCTGGACATGGATCACCACAGCCGGATCGGATCGAGCAGAGCCGGCGCGCGTGGGGTCGGGATCGGCATGGCGATGACTGTCCCGACAGGGAGCCAGGTGCCGAGATCGGCCAGTCCGGGATTGAGGTCGTGAATCGCCTCGACCAGCCCTGGCATCGGCCGCTTGAACCGCCGCCAGACGATCAGGGACACGGTGAGAAGCTCACCCTCGACCGTCACCGTCTCGATGACCGTCGTCATGTGAACAGCCCCGAGAACACCGCGAAGTAGGATCCATTGGACGGCCCCGAAGAGCGGCGGACCGCGATGTCGATGTCGATCACCCGGCCGATGCCATTGCCATCGAGGTAGGTCGAGCGCTCCGTTACCCTCTCGATCACCACCCAGCCCATCAGGGCACCGTCGCCGCGCATCAGGTACTGCGGTCGCCCGGAGGCGCGCGCCTGGTGGAGCTTCTTCAGGTCGCCAAGGCCGCCGAACCGATGCGGAAAGAGCCGGGCATGGATCGCCCAGGTTTCTGGTCCCTCGCCCACCCATTCGAGCGGCGGCGACGCGCCAACCACCGGCTTCTCGGCGAAGCTGGCCTCGTGGGCATGATCATAGTCGGTGGCGTTGAACGGCTGGACCTCGAACTGGATCGGCCCGAGGGTCATCAACATCAGGCAAACCTCAGGCCGGTGTCGGCGTAGACGCCCCTGAAGAGCTCACGAACCTCCCGGCGGAGCGCACGGCGCACCTCGGCAGCGACAGCCTCGGCATCGGCGGCGCGGGTGTTGCTGAAATGGAATACTGGCGCGACCGTAATGGCCTGGCCGGACGCGAAGCCGCTTCCGGATGGGTGGACGTAGCCCGACCGGCCCGGTGTGATCAGCTCCGGGCCCTCCTCCCCGACGATGTAGCGCCCGCCGGCCGATACCGGCCCACCCTTGGCTCGGAGCGCATCGATTCCGAGCTGCTGGGCCATGTCGCCCTTGGCTGCCCGGTTCGGCGTTTCGCTCTCCCCACCGCCAAACCCGAAGAACCCCTTCACCGCGGCGGCGGCATCGTTGATAGGCGCCAGAACCTCGGCGATCTTGCCGTCGATCCAGGCAACCAGGTCGGCAAAGACCTGCACCATCCCATCCCACAGCGCCTTGATCAGATTGTAGCCGGCGGTGAAGAAGTCGGCGGTGAAACGGGCGATGACATCGACGGCGCCCGAGATGGCGGTCGCAACCCGGGCCGGCAGATCGGTCAGAGCCGCGAGGAAGCCGCCCGGCCCGACCAGCCCGGTGATGGCCGAGAGAATGGCGGCGATCCCCTGATCGATGCCCGCCTTGAGGCTGGTGAAGGCTCGGGTCATCCCATCCCAGAGGGCCTGGACGAGCTTGCCGCCTGCCTCGGCGAAGGCCGTGACGTATCCGGTCAGGACGGAAACGGAATCCGCGATGACCGTCCCGATCTTGCCCGGCAGCTCAACCAGGAGGGCCAAGAATCCTCCGACGGCTTCGCCGGCCGCGCGGCCCCAGCCACGCCATTCCTCGCTGGTGGCATTGATCGGCCCGAGCAGATCGTTGATGGCGTTGAATAGCGACCGGAACAGATCCACGATCGGCTCGACGATAGGCGCGACCGGCGCGAACGCAGCGGCGAAACCCTCGGCGAACCCGGCGAAGAATGACTTGAGGCCCTCCCAGTTGTTGCGGATGAAGAGTGCGGCGGCACCGATCGCGGCGACTGCCGCGGCGATGGCAGCCAGTGGCACGGCACCGACCGCGGCGACGGCGCCCAGAGCAACGCCGAGGTTCTTGACGGCGGAGACGGCAGCCAGGAGCCCGCCCTTGCCGAGCAGTCCGACGAACGACAACGCCGAGATCGCGCCCCTGAGCGCGATGAAACCCGCGGCGGCGGCAAACACACCGCCCGTCAGTTCGGGAAACTGCTGGATCAGCCGCGTGATGCCCTCAAGGATCGGCAGGAGGGCCGCGGAGACGGCGTTGAGTGCCGGAACGAGAGCAGCCCCGAGGGTCGACTGGAAGTTCGCCCAGGCGATCTGGAAGCTCTTAAGCTTCTCCTCGCTCGTCGCCATCATCCGATCGAAGTCGGCGTCGATGACGCCTGAGGCGCCGGACACCTTCTCCCGAAGCGCGATGTAGTCGTCCATCCCCTGGAGGAGCGGGATCAGGCCCTTCTGGACCTGGGAATCGGCAAACAGCGTCCCAATCCGGGATAGGTCTCCGTCTATCGCCTTGTCGATGGCACGGAGCGCCGCCTCGAGCGGGCTCGCGCCCTCGGCCACCGCGTCCTTCAGCACCGCGTTGATGTCGATGCCATACTTGGCGAAGTTCTTGATCGCGTCGTTGGCGTTGATCTTCTGGAGGATGTTGTTGAAGTTCGTGGCAACTTCCGAGCCATCCGCCGCGGTGCGACGGACGATCTGGAGCGCCGCCGCGATATCGGCGAGCCCCCTGGCACCGGTCAGGCCCTTGGAACCGGCCAGCCCGGTGATTGCCGGCAGATACTGCGCCATGTCCTTCAGTTCGAACCCGCCCTCCTTGCCGGCGAGCGCCATCATGTCGAAGGCGCGGGTTAGCTCTTCCGGCGCGAGACCGAGATTGGAGATCGCTGCGTAGCCTGCCTTCGACAGATCGAGAATGTCGGCCTTGGTCGCCGTCGCCGCCTTGCCGATCGCCGGCATTGCTCGGGCAGCCCGGTCGAGATCGAGGCCCATGCCGACGATGAAGTCCTCGGCCCTGATGATGTCGGCGGTGAACTGGTTGACCTCCCGGCCAACCGCCTTGGCGGCCTCGCCGACCGAACGGATCTGGTCCTCCGACAAGTTCGCCTTGGCGCCGAGCTCGGCGAGTGCGGTCTCAAGCGCGTTAGCCGCCTGGATCGGCGCGCTGATGGCTGTCTTCAGCACATAGAAGGCGCCAATCGCATCCATGACGCCGGCGCGGGCATTGGCAATCGCGTGGTTGTTCCGGGCGATCGCGGCATCGAGCCGGTCGCTGAAGGACAGCGGCGCGTTGTTGGCCGCGCGCACCGCGCCGGAGATGCCGCGGAGGCTGTTGGCAACGCCGCGCGCCGGCCCGGACACCTTGTCCAGCAGCTGGACGATCAGCTGTGAGGTGAGATTGGCCATGGCAACCTCTCCTCAAGTGCGTCGGCGCGCCAGGCGGGTGGCCTCTCCGTGCCACAGCACCACCTCCGCCCAATCCATATCGTCAAAGGCGGGAAGCGGCGTCGACAGGATGTGGGCGGTGTCGGCTACGACACCGCGCCAGTTGCGGGCGCCGGGCCCGGTGGCAAAAAACCGGCGATCACCTCCGAGACCGCGGCGAAGTCGACGGCATCCATCTCGTCGATAACCTCGATCGGGAGTTCGGTCAGAAGGGCGGCCATGGCGACGCCCTGATCGATCTGGGTCGCGGTGGCGTCATTGTCGCGCTCCATCGCGCGGAGATCCTTCACCTTCGGGCGGCGGACCTGGACGTCTATCACGGTCTTGCCGTCCCAGGCGATCGGCTGGGTCAGGCGGACGGTCTTTGGCTTGCTCATGGTCATTCCTTCGATCAGGCGCCGGTCGGGACGCGCAGGATGCGGCGCTCGTCACCGTTCTGGGAGACACCGTCGAGCCGCCAGTCGGTGGAGAAGAAGTCCCAGAAGAGCTTCTCCTTGTCGCCGAGCCAGAGCTCGTAGTGCATCACCTCGTTGATCGCGTACTCGTGACCCATGACCTCACCGCGCTGAAAGGCGTCGGCTTCGATCTTGCCAAGGCGTCCCTCGATGATGGCCTTGGCCTCGTGGGCGATACCCGTCCGCTTGTCGCGCACGACGCCGTATGCCGTGAACACCTTGGAGCGTGACGCACCGAGACCGAACTGAGTGAGCAGGTCGGGATCCCAGCCGTTCAGCTTGAAGGTTGGCTCGAGCTTCTGGATGCCGACGGCGATCTCGATCTGCACTCGGGAACCGCCGGGATGATGGTCCTGGTACATCTCTTGAAGCGGCGGCAGCTTCAGTTCGACCAGCGTCAGGTGCTTCGATGCTGAAGGATCGTGATCGCCGCAAAACAGGTTTGCGGCCTCCATGATGAAGATCGTGCTCATGAGCGTTTCCCTGTCTGATCAAGATTAGCCGGTGACCGCATCGACCTGGGCGAGGAGGTCGTCGAGCAGCGCGTCGAGGGCTGGACGGTAGCGGGCGGACTGGACGGCGAGGTAGCGAAGAACCGGCGCCTCCTCGGCGGCGAAGTTCACGGTGAACTTGCCCATCCGCAGCTGCTCCGGGCTGTTCTGGTCGCGGGTGAACTTCACCTCGTAGCCGAGGATGTCGCCGTCGGCCTTCAGATCACGGAGCGCGAAGCTCATGGTGTTGACCACCGCTTGCACCGTCTGGCCGGTGATGTTGAAGCGGCCGAGGTAGAAGCGGAGCGTCCGGAGGAACATGAGGTGGATGAAGTCGCGGCCGCGCGTCACGTTGTAAAACCGCCAGAGATCGTCCTCGCCGGCGTTGTCGGTTCCGACGAAGACGAAGCCTCCGGAGGCGATCGCGGTCTCGACGCCCATCTCGCCGCGGAGCAGCACGCCGATGTTGCTGGCGAGGAGCCGCTGACCCTCGGTGGCGCCGTCGGTGAGCGAGAAATTGATCGGCCGCGACGGTCCGACGATGCCCCGGACGGACTGGTTGGCCCAGGAATGGAACGGCCGGCCCTGCTTCTCGTGTGCGCGCCGGACGGCGTTGCCGATCACCGCGGGCGACATAGGGACAACGGTCTCGGCCGTGCCGGCGAGGACCCTGACCGCTGGATCGACCGGGATCAGCCGGTCGCTGCTGAGCGTCTCCCGCCAATCGAGCGCGGCCTGTTCGGTCGTGGACGGCCCGTCCACCACGGCATGGGCGAGGAGCTTGGCGCAGATCGCCGGCAGCGCCGCGCAGACCGCGTTGGCGTTGGTACCCTCGCGCTGGCTGGTGAAGCCGGGCGCACAAAGGAGCCGCGGAATCACGCCCAACAGCGGCCCCGCTTCGACAAAGGCGGCGAGACCGGTGGTGCTGCCGTTACCGACGATATTGATGATCGTTTCGTCCGCATCGGCACCCTCGGCCACTCGGACAACGACGACCTTGGCCGCGACCTGGAACTCGCCGAGCTGCGCGTTGATCAGATTGATCGCGCCTGCAATCGTCCCCTCCGCCCCAAGCGCGGTCCGCTTCGCGGCATCGTCGGAGTACATGAACACCGGCGTGTCGACCTGGAAGGCATCGACGTCGGCTTCGGGAGCGGTGCCGATGATGCCGACCACCGCCATGTCGCTCCACACGGCAGGCCGCGGCTCGTTGTCGATCCGTGTGATCGAAATGCCAAAGGTCGGATCGGTCATCGCGAATGCTCCTCAAATGAAAAGCCCCGCGCGAGGCGGGGCGGATTGCAGGGGGTTCAGACTGCGCGGGTCTATTCCGGCGCGAGGATCTCAAGCGGGTTGGCGCCGATCGCCCCCAGAAAGACAAAGGCATCTGGATCGTCGTGCGGGAGCGATCCTGCGGTGTAGAAGCGCCGGAACAGCGCCGGCTGCGCAGCAAGCGCAGCGTCAGCGGCTTCGATGAGTCCCGCGGCTTCGAGCCGACGGACGATGCGGTACGTCGATACGCGCCAACTGGTCGGCGGCTGGTCCGATTCCGTGGACGGCTCGGGTCCAGGTTCAGGCTCGATGCCGTACTGTCCGCTGTACTGGCGAACGACGCGTTCGAGCAGCGGATCCGCGGTCGGCGCCGGAACGTCGACGGTGAACCGGTGCGCCTCCAACGCCGCTGCGAAGGCGGCCACCGCGTCTGCGAAGGCGCTCACACCGCCGAGGCGCAGGATGTCCGCGCGGCTAATCGTCAACATCTCGGTCAGACTCCGGCGTAGATCATGTAGTTGAGGATTACTGTGGGCTGGACGTTGTTGTGGGCGGAGCCAGACCCGGCCATTCCCGAGTTGAATGCCGGGATGTCGAAGGAATGCCGGTGTGTGGACGGACTCGCTCCATCCGTGGTTCCGCTCATGGTGAGCGTGTTGCCCGTCTCGTCCTTGTCCATGGCGTCCTTGGACCCGCCGCCCGACAGATCGCTCCGGGTAAGAACGCTCTTGGTCAGCGTCACGCCGTGGGTGTGGGCGCCGTCGTAGCCGGTGTACTGGGCACCACCCATGTCGACCACGTGGTCGTGGGGCCCGAGCTGGGCCTCGGTCAGCGCGTGCGTCTCGGCACCGCCGGCCGTACCTAGCGTGTCCCCGTTAAGGCCGCCGCTCTGGCCCGTCAGACGGTTGGCGGATGTGCCGCCCATATCGTCCTGGCCGGCGACGACGCGTCCGCGGAGGTCCGGCAAGGTGAATGTGGTGGCGCCGTCACCGGCGCCATAGGTCGTCCCGATCGCTGCGAAGAGCGCGGTGTAGGTGGTCCGGCTGACATTCTGCCCGAAGCAAAGAAGCCATTTGGCCGGCGCGTTGAGCCCTGCATAGGGAATGACTGCGCCGACCGGGGTGAGCGATGCGGCGAGATCCGCGACGTCGGCGATAGCAAGTGCCACCGCGCCGGTCCTCCCCGCGACGGACGTCACCGACCCCGCAACATCAGCCACGCTGAGGGTGACGGCTCCGGTGCGGCCGGCGACCGAGGTGACCGACCCGGCTACATCAGCAACGGTCAGCGCCACCGCACCGGTCTTGCCCGCGACGGACGTAACCCGCCCGATCTCTACGATCGACGCCGCCCCATTGTCCTTCTTCAGGTAGAGCGTGCCGTCGTTGGTGTTGACAGCGAGCTCGCCGAGCTGGAGATCCGCCGCGAGCGGAACCTTCCCAGCGGTCGCGGAGCGCTTCAACCGGATGGTATTCGGCATGAGACCCTCGGCGCGCTCAGGCGATCAGTAGCCGCCGCCATCGAAATTGGTGATCTGGCTCTGGAGGCCGGTCAGCGTTGTCTGAAGGTTCGAGACCTGGGCGATCGAATGGCCGTGATTGCTGTCGGCCTTGGCGCCGATCGCGGCGACGAGGTTCGGGATGTCAGCCATGCCGAGGGCCACCAGACCGGTCTTGCCGTTCACCGACGATACCGGTCCATTGGCGATGATCTCCAATGCCGTGGCAGCCGCACCTTCGGCTATCGCTGCCGCCTCCTGCGCCGCGGTCAGGGTCCCCCCGACCTCACCCGCGACCTCGAGGATAGTCTGGGCAAGCCCTGCGCTTGCCGAGACGACCCAGTCGGCGTGCTCGGCACCGGACAGACCGCCATGAACGGCGACGACCGTGAAGGCGAGGCCACCGATGCTTCGGTCATAGGCTTGGACGCGAAGCATCGCCCAGTCATCAACAGCGTCATCCGCCTGGCGCGACAGGATCACGTAAGGCGTCGGTGCGAAGAGCGGCCGAGCAGGTGTGTCGTCGACGGCGAGCGTCGTCTCAAGGCCAACCGAAAGCGACAGCGGCGTAGCCGACGTTGCCACCAGAAACCCGCTCGCGGCCGCAGCCTGCGCCTGGGCGAGTGCCGGGCCGAGGACCTCATTGACCCGATTGAGGCCGAGCGTAACCAAGCGATCCGTGGCGCCGGTCACAGATGCCAGGCCGGCGTCGATCTGAGCCAGGCTCTCGGCGATCAGCCGGAAGCGGCGGTTGAAGAAATCGCGGTCGAGGACCTGCTGATCGCGAACCCGAAGGTCCTCGAACCTTAGCATCGGTTTACGCCTTACTGATCGGGCTGACCGACGCGACGGCATCGGGGGTCGCGCGCTTGACCGCTTCGTACATCGCCGCCTTGACCTGATAGCGGGCACCCGGTCGAAAGCGGATGCCATCGACCTCGACCGGTCGGTTGACGGTGAGTTCGTAGTGCGAGGGCTTCTTGGCCATCGGAGAATGTCCTCCTGCTTGTCGGATCGTTCGGCTCTGGTTACGACTGCGAGAACTCGATCAGCTCGCCGACATGGAAGAGCGCTGCCGCACTGGTCGTGGCGCCGACGATCTTCACTGCGTAGCTGCTGACCGCCGAGACGTTGAAGATCGCGGTGCGACGGAGCGAGCCGTCCGGCAGGGTGACATCCTCGACTACGTCGGCAGTCTCGGTGCCGGCCAACGCGGGCCCGGTGAGCAGCGAGACAGTGCAATTGTGGCTCGCCTCCTCGTAGGCCTGCAAGTCGACGATGACCTTGATGCTGTTGCTCGGCGAACCAAGGGTTCGGGTTGCCCCGATCCAGGTGAATGACGTCTTCGGCCGGCTGACGATCGCCTGTGAGCCGACGAGACCGAAGCCCGGCATAAGATCGGTGGTGCCGGTCAGCGTCACCCGAAGCGGCAGGATGGCCGGGAGGCCGGCGAGGTTGGGGCCGTTGGGCGCGCCGTCGAGCGGCACCCAGGCGCCATTCACCTGCACCTCAAAGTCGGTGCGGCAGGCGGGCGGCGTGATCCCCTCGTTGAGGATGTCGATATCGAGGATGCCGCCGGCGAGCTGGAGCGCGGTCAGTTCGACCGAGAGACGAGTCCGCTCGAACTTCGCGAAGTAGAGCCGAAGCTTGAGATCGTCGGTCAGGTTGCCGGCGAAGAAAGCGCCGTCGGTCGAGACAAAGAACGTCCCCTGCACCACACCGTTGTCGGTGTTGCTCATCGCCACGTAGTGGTCACCGGTGGTGACGCAGACGAGCGCATAGCGGCGGCCGGCAACCAGGTAGGTAGGCGGCAGGACGATCCTGGTCTCGACCAGGGACGGCAGCCCGATGCCGCCGGAGACAGATCCAACCTTGACCTCCGCCACGGGGACCGTGGTCCGGGACAGCACCCGCGTGAGGTCCGGCATACCGAACGAGGTCTCGCAGATGAGGACGGTGATATCGCCGGTCGCCGCCTTCCGCGAGACGAAGAGGCCGATCTGGCTCAGCCAGCCGTCCTGTGAGTTGAGGAAGGTCTGGGCGATCTGCTGGCCGTTGATCGAAGCAGTGGAGGTGACGCGTTCCCAGTAGGGCTCCTGGTAGATGTCGATCCAGAACTGGCGAACCCGCACCCAGTGGACATTGCCGTTGGGGATGACCTGGCCGTTCGGCATCCGGTCCGGCACGCCGTTGATCACCTCCCACGTCTCGCCGTTCAGGCGGAAGACGTTCCGGGCCATGTCGTAGGTACCCTGGCGCCACCAAGTGCCATTGGTGCAGACCTCGCGGGTCGCGCCATAGCGGCGGCGCTCGCGGGACCGGGTTAGTTGGCGGATCTCGGTGGCCTCGTAGGTGTACTGCGCCATCCGGGTCTCGCCGGAATACCCGGTGAGGTCCATCCGGAGGCCGTGTCCGTACTTCGGCAGGACGAAGCCATTCGTCAGCGTGACATAGACGTTGTTGGGGTTGAGGAGCGCCAGGGTTGACGTCGCAGATCCAGCCTCGGGGAAGCGGATGCCTTCGCCCACCACAGCGTCGAAGCTGGCGTGGCCCGGGTTCGAGCCGTCGTCGGTCAGGAAGTGGTCGGTTCCGTAGTAGATGTAGGCGCCGGGCTCATAGACCTTGTTGCGGAGGTCCTCGAGCTGCTGGGTGAGGTCGACGACTTCGTTCTTGAGGGCAAAGGCAAGCATCCGGTCGGCAAGTGCCGACAGATCGGTACGGAGCGTGTCGACCTGGCCGCTGATCTGGCCGCGCCATTGCTCGAGCGCCGTGACCCGGTTGGCGACGAGGCGGAGGTTGGGCAGCTGCGTCGCTGCCCACTGTTCGATCGCGACGATGCCGGTGGTATCGAGGAGCACGTAGGCGAGGACGGTGACGTTCGCGTCCGTCGCCGGATAGGACGGATCGGGGCTCTCGGTGCCGGCGACGCTCGAGACTTCGCAGCGCCGATGGCTTTCCATGGCAACCGACTGCGGCTCGGTGGTGCCGAGCTGGGCGTCGATCAGGAAGTCGCGTGGCTGGACATCGGTGTCCACGGACTGGCCGAAGGCGACCAGCGCAATCCGCTTGCGAGTAACGAGTGGCAGGGCGTTGAAGAGATCGACCACGACATCGTCGTTGCGGGCGAACACGGCGCCACCGGCATAGAGACGCCCGGCGCTCAGCGTCACCTCGGTCGCCGCGGTCTTGGTGGCGAAGAAGCCGACATAGCCCTTGCCGGCCTCGACCGCGTCCCTGACTACGTGGTCGAGCGAGGCGCGAGCAAAGTCCTGCGCATTGTTGAGGTCCGCCGACTGGAGCTCCTGCCGGTCGCGGAAGAGAACCGTGCTTTCCATAGGAATCAGACCTCGATAAGTTGACCGAGCGCAGAACTGCCGACGGCGAGGCGATCGCCGGCGCGGGGAAGACGCCAGGTGCGGGTGTCGATCAGGATCCGGTCGCGGAGCGCCTTCGCCACGCGGATCGCCTCACGGACGTCAGCGATGGACTTGCGGTTGCCCAAGAGCAGGTAGCCGTTGACGAAACGACCCGCGGTGCGTGGCGCAACACGGCCGGTGATCCGGGTCTGGACCTCGGCGTGATAGGGCGGCATGCCGAGCCGGGTGAACCCGAGATGCGTCGCGCGCTTCCGCTCGTCCGGCACCCGCTCCGAGTCGTGGATGTGCCAACGCTCGTAGAGGTATCGCCAGGCAACGGTCGGCGGCAGGCACTTGCCGACGATGAACTGTCGACGAGTGGCATAAAGAGCGGTCGGCTGTCCGGGATGAGCCTCGGCGACAGCCTCCGGCCTGATGTCGATCAACTCGGCATTCGGCCAGGCGGTAGTGTAGGTCTCGCGGCCAAGGCGGAACTCGTAGCTCTGATCACGTGGGATCCGGATGATCCGCTGCCGGACACCGAAGTCATCAACGAGGAAGGCCCTGGCCTTCGGCGGCGCGGTCAGGTGGACGGCGGCCGTCGGCTTTGGCGCGAGGACAACTTCGTCGTAGCCGACGGCATCGACACGACCGACAGCTTCAGCAGAGACCGTCCGGATGGTCAACGTCGTCTCGACGCCGCGGTCCCACAGCTTCGCCGTCCGCACGAACCGCGACCAGGCACCAACATCTTTCACCATGGCGGCGTTGAGAAAGGCCTTGTCCCGACCGAAGGCCTTGCTGGTGAAGTGGGCGAAACGCCATGTGCCGCGGCCGACGAAAGGGTAGATCCGCAACTGTGCGAACCGTGCCAGATAGGCCGCCCGCTCCTCCGGCGTGAACGAAGGGACCATGAAGGTCTTGGCCGGCGGCACGATGAACCGTCGCGGATCCGCGCCCATGATCCGGATGTGCTCGGCGATCGAGGCGGCAGTGCCTTTCCGCGCGTGCATCGCCAGAGCGCGCGCCGTGAGAAGCCGCCGCTTCTCCTCCGGCCAGGTCGCCTCCCACAGATCAACCGACAGCGCCCAGGCGAGCCACGGCAAGTGCTGCGCCGAGATCTCGTAGGGACGGACCAGCTTCGGCAGGTCGATGGGCAGTCCGTCAATCCGGGCGCCAGTCAGGTCCGCGGCGGTCTCGAACGATGTCCGGTTCGGCGGAAGGAGGACGTCCCGGGCCATCGGATTACGCGTCCCGCGTCGAAGCGGTGGTGATCATCATGCCGGTGCTCGCGTAGACCTCGGTTTCGTCGAGCACGATGTCCACCGCCGGTGCGATCAGCTCGACCGAGTGCACGCCTTCCTGATGGAGCTTCGCGAAGATCGCCGAGCGCCGGAGGTTCATGCCGAGCATCCGGTTCCGTTCGAGCCAGTCTCCGAGCGCAGCCGTGGCGCGGCTCCGGACGACGCCGGCGTCCGGTCCGGGATAGAGCGTGAGACCTGCCTCGATGTTCACACCACGAACCGTCGGCGGCAGGACCTGAACGACATCCGTCAGGGGCCGGATCGCTTCGTCGCGGAGGTGGAGGCGGATCGCCTCGCGTTCGGCCTCGCTCGGGATCGGATCAGGTCCGGAGCGGAGCACCGTCAGCCGCACCACGCCGGGCTGAGTCATGATCGCAGAGACATCCCGCGCCCATGGCGCGACGGTAAGCACGTGGTACTGGTAGGCGCCCTCTGGTCCGGCCACCGAGAATGCCTCGGGGGCAAGCTGGACCCGCCGCCGAAGACGATCGTCCGCCTCGCCTTCCTGCCGGATAGTGCCAAACAGGGCGGCGAGATGATCGAGGTTCGAGCCGTAGGACGAGGCGAGCAGCACGGTGCGCGCCCCATCGTTGATCCGGGCACGAAGCCTGAGTTCACGGTAAGCAAAGGCCTCGATCAGCTTCCGAGCCGGTTCGCTTTCCAGGTCGATCACGCCGGCGATCGGCGGAAACCGGGCGACGAGATCGTCACGCATCTCCTTGACGATTATCTCGTAGTCGAGGGTCTCAATGATGTCGGATGGCGTGAGCGCAGACAGGTCGATCGCAGAGAATCGGCTCATGGCGTCAGCCTCTCCTCGATCAGCAGACCGTCCCGGTTGGCGTAGGCATCGAGCCGCCGCGCGCCTTCGACCGTGAAGTCACCAAAGATGGCCCGCGGCCGATACTCGCCCTCGAGGAAGACGTGCAGCTGCCCGTCGCGCGTCACCTTCACCACCTCGATGCGCGTCACCCGAAAGCGCGGCTCCCACTGCTCGATCGCCGAGGTGATCGCAGCGAAGTACGGCGTCACTTCGTTCGGCGTGATCAGCCGGCCCAGGAGGTTGGGCACGAAGGAGCCATACCACTCGCGCATGGTCCGCGACCCGAAGCGGGTATCGAAGATGTCGCGGAGCGACTGGATGACGTGTTCCCAGCCGGTGACGATGCTGCCCGAGACTGCATCGATCCCGACCGACGGATCCCGGAGATTGACGGACATTGTGCGCCTACTGCTTGCCGCGGCGACCTTTGCGAGCTGGGTCGAAGATGGCGGCCGGCGCCGACCGACCGGCTTGCGAGTTGCTCTCCGGCGATGGCTCTGCAAGCACCCCGGGGGGCAGATCGAGAGGTTCTGGCGAGGTGTCGAGGGCAACGAGCGTCCCGAGGCGCAGTTCGTGCTCGGCCTGCTTCTCGGTCAGCTCGAGCACCATGCCGACGCCGGTGTTGCGATGAGCCGCGACGAAGCGGCCCGCCTTCTCGGTGATGGCGTAGCGAGGCATGAGGCACTCCGGGCTATAGTTGTCCGTGGGCGCCCCAAAGGCCAAACACGGCAAGGGGCATGTGGGTTCTGGCGAACGGCGACGGAGATGAAGACCCTTCACTTGGCGGTGATCACGATGGTCGCGCTGTCCATCACCAATCCGGTACTGGCCGACGAGGCGGCAACGCGCGGCGAGAAGGTGGTGGATCAGTGGTGCCGGCTATGCCACCTCCGCGCAGCCGACCCGCCTAATCCAGATATGGCGCCGCCCTATGAGAAGATCGTCCAACGTCCCGGTCGCGACGAGGCCTACTTCGTCCGGTTCCTGGAAGAAGACCACTTCCCAATGACGATCTACCGCCTGTTCGATGACGAGAAGCGGGACGTGGTCGCCTACCTCCTGTCGCTCCAGCGGAAATGAGCCTCGGGCCGCCGCCGGAGAACAAGTCGGCCGACGGCTCCCTTAGTTCGCCGGGGCCTCCGTCTCGGCTATACCTGACACGACACCGCCATGGGTGTGGGTCGCGCCGATGTTCTTGCCATCGTGCCTGACCTCGCCGCCGGTGATGGCAAGGCCATCGTTCGTTATTCCCAGGGTGACACCGGCGGTCCTGATTTCGAGACGGCCGTCCTTCAGCGTCACGCGGACATCGCCAAAGGTGAGGACGTTTTCCTCGCCGCTTTCGGATGGCGCCGGGTTCTGGTTCGACCAGGTGAAGGGCACGGCCACCGCCTGCTGCCAGTCCCCCGCCGGCGCCATCAGCGTGAACTGTTGCCCGATCGACGGCGGCACGTGAACCTTAAGAGCGCCGGCCATTTGAGCGTAGGGAATCCAGGGCGACAGGAACGGCTTGCCTTCGACGTCCGTTCCGAACTTCAAGCGGACGCGATGCCTGGACGTATCGACTTCTTCGACCGTCCCGTGACGCATCATGCCGGAGAAGCGGCGCTCGAGCTCCGCAATGCGGGCGGCGAGTTCGACGATTTCCCGCATCGATGTGGTTCACATATCGGCATTCGAGAGGACCAAATCAGACGGCCCGCCCGTGATCCTGATCTCTTCGAGGGTCTTTGGATCCGCGGCGGGATCGAGGATAGGACCGATGCCGATGGCATCCGCCGTTGCGAGATGAATGCCGAGGGCATTCGCCGCGCGGCGCCAGTCAGCAAGTGGCCCTCCTTCGATCGTCGCGCGGAGAAGGTCGGCGATCGGTGAGAGCGCTTCGTCCCCTGTCATCACGGTGAGAACATCCTCCCAGGTCGAGCCCGGTATCACCGTTGCTCCGTCGGAGGGAGCCTCGATCAGGTCACAGTTCAGAACGATCTGCCGAGCAGCGAATCGGACGCCGTGTTCGACTGACGCACCGCGTCGCGAGGAGCGTTTGTGGATCCGCGGCACAAGCTTCATCCACACCCGCGACCAGGCGGTCCGTTCGCGGGTCAGCGCCGCCATCACCTGATGCTCGATCAGATCGAGAACGATCTCCATGCCCTCGTCGGTATGCGGGATGGAGAGGCTGACGTCCCCGCTCATTTCAACCCGCGACGCGATCGCTGCCTCGATCACCAGTTCGCATTTTGTGTTGCCGTGCATCAGGTCGCGCCCGATCGTCTCGACCTCATGGTCGTCGGTCGTCACGATCAGGACCGGCGCGCGGGTCTCGGCGATGGTCTGATCGATCGGATCGATCGCGCTGTCGAAGACGCGGGCCTCCGCAAGGGTCGCGCCTTTCAGAGCGCGGGCGGCGGCAATCCGCATGGCAAGGCGTGAGAGGCTCATTGCGGCTCACCCTCGCGGACGAGCAGGAACGCCAGATCCCCCATGTTGGTCGGCTGGATCGCCGCGATGGCATACGTCGGCGAGCCCGGGTGACCGGGAAGGCTGAGAAGGTCGCCCTTGGCCGGCCTCAAGGAGAGTGTTTCGACCTGCTGACGCGCGATCCAGAACTCCGACCGCGCCGCGTTCACCCGAGTGGTGCCGTCCAACTCGGCACCGCGCGCCTGCCCGTGCAGATCAAAGCTCGTCGGGCGCGCCGAGAAGACACCCCAGACGATCGCACCGTTCCGGTCGGCGTCGGCGGTGCGCTCGACATACTGCTCGGATCGCCGCGGCTGAAGGACAGCCTGTTCGCCGTAGGCCGTCACTACCGCGGAGGACGCGGCCGCGTCGAGGTCGTCAAACGGCGAGGGCAATGGGTGCTCCGGCTCAGGTGCGCTTGCCGGGGATGAGGACGCGCGGGCGGGTGCAGTAGTGCAGCGCGTTCATCTGGAACTCGAGGTTCACCCCCTTGCCGTTCTGCATCTCCCACTGCTTGGCATAGAGACGTTGGCCAGGCGTGTTTACCGTCTCGATGTAGTCGGCCGGTCCGTAGACCGTCCGGAAGAGACCAGGCACGCCGATCGGGTAGAGGTGGCACTTGTTGGTGTCGATGCCGACGTTCTGGCCGCCACGGTAGTTGGCCCAGGTGATGCCGCCGAAGTCGAAGGTCCCGTAGATGCCGGAAGACCCAGCATTGATGTAGGCCGCGCGGAGGTTGGCCGCCTCGGCGTAGCCCTTGTAGGTCTCGCGAACTTCCCTGTGAGCGATGAGATCGTCGAAGAAGGCGTCGCCGCAGAACGACATGATGCCGGTATAGGGCAACCCGTCGAGGATGCCGGCCATCTGGCGAACCACAGCTGCGCACTTCTTTCGAAGCGCGCCCTCGCCCGGACTGGCGTTGTCGAGGTCGAAGTCGACCTCCGCCTGCTGGTTCTCTCCGAACTCGGTGAAATAGTCGAAGAGCACCGAGCCGTCGGCATCGAGAAGCTGGCCGGTCTTGAGGATGTTGAGGCGGTGATACTCCTCGGTGAGCGCAAAGAACTGCGACGCTTCGGCGGCGCGATCGGCGATCTTGGCCTGAAGCCGCTCGACCGCGATCTCCTGGCCGAAGGCACGGACCTGCTGGACTTCGTCGGCATAGATCGCGTCGTCGACCTGGAAGTGCGGGATCTTGAGGAGCCGCATCGCCCGCTTCGACTTGTCGAAGGTCTGGCCGGGCCCACCGCGGGGGCTGGCCGAGACCAGCATGCGATTCTGTTCCTTGTCCTTCTCGATCGCGATATCGAGCGTATCGATGCTGGTGGTCTGGAAGAGACCCATCTGGCCGATACGGGACGGCGTGTACTTGATCTCGCGGAGCGCGTCGGTGAGGCGCATGACGCTGAATGCATCCTGCGCGAAGATGTTGAGGATGGTCATGGCGGTTCCTTTCGCGAGGATGCGTCGTCAGCGGTGATCAATGCGGGATGCGCCGTGCGGCGAACCGGTCAGCGTACGATGATGCCGATGGCGGCAAGGGCGACGTCGGCGGCGGCCTTCTCGGCCGGCTGGTCGCGGTCGGCGTGGTAAACGATGCAGTGGCCGTTGACTTCGGCGTCACGGACGATTGCCGCAACATCGACGTCGGTGCTGGTCGCGTCCGCCCCATAAATGTTGATGGCGGTTGGGTTCTGGCTCCCGTCGGACGCGCCGACCGCGCTGGCGACATGCTTGCCGGACGCAGTGACTTTGCCGAGCACTGTGCCGGGGGCGATGAGGCCGGCCCCACTGGCAATGGTGATGATCTCGCGGGACCTCTGGCCGTTCGCCTCGGTCATCAGGAATTCGCCCGGATGCCGGGCTTCAAGCAGTACGGTCATGTCGGATTCTCCGGTTGGGCCGTGGGCGTCAGGCGGTGTGAAAGCGCTGATTGGCGGCGGCGATGGCCTTCTTCCAGCCTGCGACCGCGCGCTCCGCGGCGGCCTCCGGTGGGGCATGATCGCGGGAGCTTCCGATCTCGGGACCGCTGCCGGCCCGGGCGGCGAGCGTATCGATGCCACCCTCCTTGGGCGAGGCGGCGAGCAGTTTCTCGGCCTCGGCGACGGTGAGGCTGGTCTCCGTGGCGAGGACCAGCGCCTGCGCCATCCGCCCTTCGGCGGCGGCCGAGGTGACGATGGCGCGGATCCGCGTGCGTTCCTCCGCCCTCGCCGCAGTCACCGCCGCGTCGCGGTCGGCGATCGAGATGCCGGTGCTCTCGGCCGCAGGGGTATTCTCAGACGTGCTCATGCGAGTCTCTCCTGTACGAGTTGCGCGGCGGGCGGGCGGGCGTCGCGACAATCCTGCGAGGACCTCGTCGAAGGTCGCCATTCGGTCGGCGAGTCCACGAGAGACCGCTTCGGCGCCAATGAAGGTCCGGGCCTCCGTCGCCCGAGCGGCGTCCATGGTGAGACGCTCACCGCGCCCCGCCGCGACGAGGCCGACGAACGTGTCGTAGTGAGCATCGACGCTGGCCTGGAGATCTGCACGGACTACGTCCGACAGGGGCTCGAAGGGATTTCCGTCCACCTTGTGGCTGCCGGCGAAGATGAGCGTGGGCCTGATCCCCTGCGCCGCCAGCTCACCACTCCGGTCGGCGTGGATCATCACCACGCCGATCGAGCCGAGAATCGAGGTCGGCGACACGACGATCTCGTCGGCTGCGCTCGCGATGCCGTAGGCGGCCGACGCTGCCATGTCGTTGACGAAGGCGAGGACGGGCTTGGTCTGCCGGACGGTTCGGATCAGATCGGCAACGCCGGACATGCCAGCCGCCTCTCCACCGGGCGAGGAAACGTCAAGCAGGATTGCGTGGACCTCCGGGTCTCCGGCGGCATCGCGTATCTGGGCACCAATGCCCTCGTAGCTCGTCAGCCCCGAGCGGCTGTCGAGCCAGGCACCGCGGTTCACGAGCGTGTCGAGGATCGGCACGATCGCGACGCCATTGGTGGCTCGCGTCAGCGCCGACCGGCCGCTCTCCCTTCGCGCCGAGCCGACGAAACGGGTTGCATCGATATCGGGGCCGATGCCGAGGTCGCCGTCCACGCCGATCCTGCCGGCGAGGACAGCAAGAAGGACTTCTGCCTTCGCAGGATGGATGAGCAGTGGCGTATTGAGCAGCCGATCCGCGAGATGATGGAGCTGTGCCGCCATCAGAACCCTCCCGCCCGAAGTCCGAAGCGGCGGCGGGCGCCGGATCGGCCGGCACACAGTCCCTCGAGGCGGTTGACCTCCGCGCGAAGCGCCACGATGTCGCCCGCTCCATACTGGACCCGCCGGCGGACACCGTTGCCGGCATCGAATTCGATCAGCTCTGCGCGACGGCCTTCGAGCAATGCGTAGTAGGCCTCGCGGATCCGCGGCAGCATGGCACAAGGATCCGCGTAGTCGGTGGCAACCGTCATGAAGACGTGTCCTGGTCAGTGTCTTCGGCTGGCTCGTCACCGGGTGCCGTCGTGATGCCCTGGTGCTGGGCATCCGGCAGGCCATACGTTCCACGCATTGCCTTCTCGCGGGCGCGCTGGGCATAGACGTCCTCGATGTCGTAGCCGAGGTCCTCGGCGATCGCGGCGTCGGTCATGACGCCGAGGCGGCACCAGATCTCGTGCGCCTTGGCGGTCTTGAGGTCGTCGGCCTGCGGCTTGGGCGCACCTCGCCAGATCGCACGCGAGGCCGCGGCACGATTGGCCAGGAAGCCGGCAAGTCCCCCCGGAAACGGGATGCCGCCGCGAGCGATCTCCTCCTCGAGCCAAGCCTCGTAGACTGCGTTGCACAGCGGCGCGATGACATGGGCGCGGCGATAAAGCGTGATCTGGAAGATCTCGCCGGTCGCCATGCGCACGCTCGAATAGGTCGCGTTGGTGTAGTCGGCGGTGGCGCTCTCGTAGGTGAGTCCCATGCACCGCGCCAGCTCGCGGAGGAGATGGGCAGCGAAGTCGCGGTAATCCGAGTGCGGGTGCTGCGCCCGGTGGAGTTCCAGCTTCTGGCCTGGAAAGAGATGTGCGATCCGTCCGTTGATGCCGAGATTGATCGTCGCGGTGTCGTACCAGCCGGATTGCGCCTGGATGTAGGCGTCCCACGGCGACACCCCGGTGGCAGCGAGCCGCGCCTGCTCCTGCGGCGTGAGCAGCCCGTTCAACACCTCCTCGGTCGGCTCCTCCGAGGTGATTGATGCCGCAAACACCGTCTGCAGGATCGCTGCCGTGAGCGTCGCGTCCGACAGTTGGTCGAACTGCCGCGCGACCTGCAGCGCCGGAGTCAGCGGGCTGATCCCGCGCACCTGGCCAGGCATGCCGTCGAAGACATGGATCACGCGCGCACGTCCGAGCCCATCGCGCGCTGCTACTTCGACCTCCACCGTCCCGAGGATCGGGTCCTTCCGGCTCGCCAGATAGCCGACCGGCATGCCGTCGGCGTCCATCCGCACACCCTGGACGATCCGGCGAAGGCTGTCGTCGCGGCGCGGGACCCGGTGGGGCGGGAGGAGCCGCACCTTGGTGCCGTAGCGGCCGCCGGGCCGCTCACGCCAGGGCAACTCCGCCCAGATCTCGCCGGTGGCAAACCACGACCGGAAGGCGGCGGCCTGCATGAGCCCGAAACCGCGCCGACCCTGGATGTCGCATTCGTAGGCGCGGTCGGCCCAGAGACCCCAGCGCTGCTCGACGAGCTGCGCCCAGCGTTCGGCCTCATCGTTCGACATCCCGAAGACGTCGTTCTCCGGCATCGCCTTGAGCCGAAGCCCGGTGCCGACGGTATTGGCCACCGCCTGATCGAGCGCACCGGCGATCCAGCCCGAGTTCTGGATCAGGTCGGTCGTGCGGGCCGCCGCGAGATCCCAGGAGGCACCGACATCGTCCGAAGCATCACGCAATGCCGGACGCCACCCGCCGAATACGACCCCGCGATTGCCGCGCATGAAGTCGGCACGGATCGCTGGCGGCGCACTGCCACGCCTCGGGGCCGGCGCGAACCAGTCCCGGATGGTCGCGACCAAGCCCACGATGTCACCTGTTCAGCCGCGACGACAAACCGGCAAAGCGAGTCCTGAGGCTGGGGACGGCCGCGGCTGGATGTGGCGCGACCGGCGCTATCTCACCCTCCACCACGCTGCCACGATCAAGTCCGACCGGACCATCGCCCCGCCGTGCGACACCTTCCGGAATACGCTGGACGTTGAGCGAGTAGCCGATCGCCATGGCCAGCGCCTCGCAGTCGAGAAAGTGGTTCTGACGAGAGCGCTGGACCCATTGCGGCTTGCCGGTCGCCGTATCGACGACGCGCACCTCCGAGACCAGCTGCTTGCAGTAGTCATCGTCGATGTCGTCGGGCACGATGAAGCTGCCGGGCTGATCCATCGGAGTCCGGATCCGGGAGACCAGCAGCGACTTGAAGAAATCCGTCGAGAGCCAGACCAGGTTGATCGAGTAGGACGCCTGCTTGCCCTTGGGCGTCACCTCGATCTTCGAGACCCGATAGGGCGGCGACATCGTCGCTCGCCCCTTGGTCGGCGACACCAGCCAGGCGTAACGGCGCGTGAACTCGTAGACCTTGTGCTCATCGCCGGCGTCCGGCTTGTTCGGCCGGAAGCCGGAGTCGATGAACACCCGCTCGATCTGCATGCTCCCGATCGGCATCAGCATCAGGTCGGCGAGCGCGTTCCAGACCTCGTCATCGTCGGTTGGTCCGAACAGCTGGCCGCGATCGATCAACCAGGACGTACCGCGCGAGCCGAAGCCCCGGATCGTGTAGAAGAGCGAGAGCTTCTGGACGTCGACCGCCATGCCGAGCCGGAGCACCCCGTCCGGAAGTTCCTTCATGCGGTAGGGCTGCCGCCGCTGGAAGATCTCCCGATAATCAAGCGCGTCGCGGCCCGAAGCCGGCGTATAGCACTCGCCGAACCCGGCATTGAGGGCGGTCTGCAGTTGATCGGGATCGCCGGAGGCAAGCGCCCGCACATACCGCTCGACCCGAGTCCCCCAGGTGACGAACGGGCTTGCCAGTCCGCTCGCCCAGAAGCTGATCACCGCGTTCTCGGCGGGCTGCCCGAGAACTTGGCCATCGTCGACCCACTGCCCGGGCGCCACGTAGAGGCCGCGGCCGTTCATCTCCGTCTTGTCGTGGTCCTCATGCAGCCCGCCGCAGTGCGGACACGCGAGCTGAGCCGACCTCGCGGCCTCCGCCGGGGTCGCATTCTCCGGCCATCGCATCTGTTCGAAGCGCGGGACGAAGTACCGGTCGCAGTGGAGGCAGGGCCAGCAGAAGTGATGCCGCGTCCCCGACTGCCATAGTCGCCAGATGGCGCTCTCGACCGCCTCTGGATCCCCAATCTTCCAAAAGGTCAGGCCGCTCCGCGCATCCAGTTCCGTCTCGATGAGTCCTCGCGAGGGCGTCGACGTGATCGCCGTCACGAAATCGGCATAGGTCTCGCCGCGGGCCTCGACCAGGCCGAGCGGATCGCCCTGGCCCTTCACGTTCGCGAGCATCTCGTCGTACTCGTCGACCAGCGCCAGCGCCGCCGGGCTCGACTTGAGCGCCGCCGACGACCCGGCGTGCGCGAGCCGGACCGGCACGCCGGCGACGATCTTCAGCGTCTTCTTCATCCGCCGCCCGCGGACGACCTTGGCGGCGAGCGTCTCCGCCTCGTCGAGGAGGCTCATCAGCCGCGGCTCGAACTGGTCGGTCAGGAAATCCCGGATCGGCCCGACATAGAGGATCGGCGCCGGTCGCTGGTCGAGCCGGGCGCCGATCAGGTCGATCAGGGTCTCCGTTTTTCCAGACTGCGCGGCGCAGACCATGACGACGCGCTTATGGTTCCCGGCATGAGCCGCCCGGGCCATGGGGATCATGTAAGGCGTCAGCCCCGGATCACGCGGTCCCGGCAGGCCGGAGGTCTCGGGGTAAACCCGGTTTGCGCGTGCCCACTCATCCGGCGGCAGCTTGGGGCTGGGCCTGAGGATCGCCGCGACCAGCTCCCAGAGCTGCCGCCTTTTCAGAGGCTCGCTCGGAAAGGCGCGCGAGGACACCATCGACTTCCGTCTCGATTCTATGACGCTCGTCGATGATGCGCGTCAGCCGCGCCGGCAGCCCCGCCAGCTCCGACCGGACCGCCGCGGCGAACTCGGCCATGTCGGCGAGCGCATCTTCGAGCGGGATCAGGTCCCGCGACCGCTCGGCGATCCGGAGCTCGATCTCGAGCGCGCGGGCATCGCGCACCCGACTGTCGGCGGCCGACTTGGCCGACCGTCGCTCGTCGTCCTTGAGATACCGGAGGTAGCCCTGGACCGCGCCGACGAGCTGCACCACGCCGCGCTTGTCCGACCTTGGAACATACCCCTGCTTCTGCAGCTGCCGGATGCGTTCTTCCGAGATCATCAGAAGGCGCGCCGCCTGGCCGATCGGGATCAGACCGGACTGCTCGGCCATGGACCTCTCCGATCCGTCGGGGGCGATCGAGAAAGCAACAAAATGATCGACTTATCGACTTGGCTTCCGCCGCAGATCACGCCTGTATGCGATCACCAAAACGGAGACGCGGTCATGACAAGGACCAACGACAACAGCGCGGCGGTGGCCGCCTTCATCGCGAGGAAGGGCGAGATCGACGCAATGCTCGGCCGGCTTCAGGGGCTCAGCGCCGAAAATTTCAACGTCGATCCCGACCGGATCACCTGGGGCGACGTCGGCACGCTCAGCCACTACGCCGAGCTACTCAGGCGCATCACCGACAGCGCCTTCCACGAGGGCGAATTCGCCGACTGAGGCGACGCCCCGACGCTTACCTGCTCCTGCCCCGCCGGCACGCGGGGCCCGGGGTCGTGGAAGGCTCGCGATGGTCGCGGGCCCTCTCGGAAACCCTGAAGGAGCCTACGATGACCAAGCTCACCGACACCCAACTCATCATCCTTGGCAAGGCCTGCGAGCGGCCCGACGGCGCCGTCTATCCTCTCACCACCAAGCTGAAGGGCGGCGCCGTGACCAAGGTGCTCTCAAGCCTGATCGGCAAGGGCCTTCTCAAGGAGGTCCGCGCCAAGCGCGACGAGACGGTCTGGCGCCGCGACGACGAGGACCGCCCGCTCACCCTTCACGCTACCTCGACCGCCTACCACGCGCTCGGCATCGAGCAGGATGTCTCCGCCCCGGAGATCGCGGCCTCCGAGAAGCCGAAGCGGACTCGCGTTGCGAAGGGCGCAAAGGCGACGGAGGAGAAGCCGAAGGGCACGCGCGCCGACAGCAAGCAGGCCCAGCTGATTGCGATGCTCAAATCTCCGAAGGGTGCCACCATCGACGAAATCGTCGCCGCCTTCGGCTGGCAGCCGCACACCGTGCGGGGCGCCATCGCCGGGGCGCTCAAGAAGAAGCTCGGCCTCGAGGTGACCTCCGAGAAGGTCGAGGGAAGAGGTCGGGTCTATCGCATCACCCCATAGGCCGCGGCGACTCGTGGCCCTGCCGGGCTTCTGTCAAAGTCCGGCGGGGTCCAGTCGCCTTCAAACGCCCCCGAACTCTCAATTGTGGCACCGCTCGCCAAAGACCTTCCACGCCGACCAGATCAGCAGCATGCCAAGTAGCGCCTTGATCAGGGCGCCTGGCACGTAGGCTGCGAGCCATCCGCCCAAAGGCCCGCCGAAGACCGCTCCCAACGCCATTGGCACGACCACACCCGTGAAGAGGGCGCGTTCAGCGAATGCGCCAGTGCGCAGGTAGCGTGTGAGTCCGACGAGAATCGTGGGGAGGCTGATGAGCAGACTCAGCGTACCAGCAAGGGCAATCGGAGCGCCATATCCGATGACCAGCGTCGGAATGATGACCTCACCTCCCGCAACTCCCAAGAGGCTCGATATCAATCCGATAATGCCGCCGAACGCCACCCCGAAGAGAAACCTCACTGGTTCAGACGATGGCAGCAGTCCTGCAGGCACAAGTGGCACCAAGGCTTCGGCTATCATCACCAGCCCGAGAAGCACGAGAAGGATGCCAATCGCCCTTGCCAGCGCGGCGCCAGAGACCTTGCGGAGCCATCCCGCGCCGATGTACGCGGCAATCATTGCACCAACGATCATCGCCACCATGACAGGCCACCACTCGGCGAGTGCGGCGGTGTCGGTCTTGGCCAATCGCACGGGCACCGATGCAAGGACCGTAGCGAGACTCACCGCAAGATTGATCGGCACTGCAGTCTTGGCTGCGAGGCCCAGGACACCGACCAGATACGGCAGTCGCAACTCGGCACCGCCGAGGCCGATCAACCCTCCGGCGATTCCGACAACAAAGCCTAAAAGGAAATTGACCGCACCGCGATTGCCCACAAAGCGTGCTTAGCTGGCGCCAGGGCAAACTTCAAACCAGGGTACTGAAGCGCCCGGGGTTCAGGTTCGTCCTCAAACGGCATTCGCTTCCGCCGTGTGCTCACCAATTCGCGCCGCCTTGGTGGCGTCGAAGTTCCGATCGCCTCCGTCAAGTATCGCCTCCTTGCCGGTGAACTCCTGCCACCGCGCGACGATGACATCGACGTATTTTGGATCTAGCTCCATCAGGCGAGCGGCCCGGCCGGCGTGCTCGCACGCGATCAGCGTCGTCCCGGAACCACCGAAAAGATCGAGCACAATGTCGCGCGACTTCGACGAGTTGCGGATCGCCCGCTCGACCAGTTCCACAGGCTTCATCGTCGGATGCAGGTCGTTTGCCCGCGGCTTGTCATGGTGCCAGACATCACCCTGGTCTCGGGCCCCGCACCAGAAGTGTTCCGAACCCGCCTTCCAGCCGTAGAGGATCGGCTCGTACTGCCGCTGGTAGTCGGAGCGGCCGAGAGTGAAGGTGTTCTTCGCCCAGATGACGAAGGTCGACCACTTACCGCCGGCATCGAGCCAGGCGCGTTGCAGGGTATGGAGCTCGGACGAACTCATGCAGACGTAGCAGGCGCCTTTGGTGACCGTGAGCAGATTGGCGCAGGCCGCCTCCAGGAATTTGGCGAAGGCGTCTCCGAGCGCGTCGTTGAGGATCCGACGTCCTTTGCCCGGCGACTTCGCGCCTGCCTGGCCGCCGTAGTCCACGTTGTAGGGCGGATCGGTGAACGCCATGTCGGCGAGCACGCCGCCCATCAGGCGCTCGACGTCGGCCAAGGCAGTGGCATCACCGCAGAGGACGCGATGTTCGCCGAGGATCCACAGATCTCCCGGCCGCGAACAGCTCTCTTCGGGAACGTCGGGCGCGTCGTCGGGGTCGGTGAGGCCTTCGAGAGAATCCTCGGCCAACAGCTCGGATAACTGGTCGGTGTCGAAACCGGTCAGATCGAGATCGAAGCCGTCAAGCTTCAGATCCCCGAACTCCAGTTTGAGCAGATCGTCATCCCACTCGGCGTTCTCGTGGGATCGGTTGTCCATCAGCCGGTAGGCGCGCGCCTGCGCCGGCGTAAGCCCCTCGGCCACATGGACCGGCACCGTCGTCAGGCCGAGGGCCTTAGCGGCCTCGAGCCGGGTATGCCCGACGATGACCACCATGTTCTCGTCGACGACAATGGGCTGCCGAAATCCGAACTCCGCGATCGATGCCTTCACCGCGTCGATTGCCTTAGCGTTGTTCCGGGGATTCCGCGCATAGGGCACCAGCCGCTCGACCGGGATATCGGTGACGAGCATCGGGGCCTCGCGGGCTTGGATTAGGAAATGGGAAACGGTGCGCCACGGAATGCGCTGAAGCGAACGAGCCAGGGTTTGACACCGCCACTCGATTTGCTGTTAGATTGAGGGTGCCTCGCCGTTTTTGTGCAGGCGTTTATTTGACGAGTTTTTTCGGGGTGAGAGCCCCAAGGTTCTTACGCTTGCGTTTGCAGGCCCTGTTCTTGCCGGACGACACCGACGAAGGAAGCCGACCCCTGCGGTCGGCTTTTCCTTTTCTGCGCGAGGCCGCTAGGCAGCCTTCTGGGACCGGCGTCACGCTGCGAGAACCGAGGAAACTGGCCAAAAGTTTCCAAAACAAAATGGAAAAATGAAACCAAGAAAAACACCCGAAAACCGGGCGGCGGCGCCAGCGCAATCCAGACGTGAAAAATGGGGCTCCTAGCCCGCCCCACCCCTCACTTTCGCATCCCGATCGAAAATGGCAGCGCCATCAGACGTTGTGCCTCCTGTAGCACCTTTCCGTGCTGCGCCTCCCAGGCCGCGAGCGCCTCGTCGCGGAGCATCTCGACCGGCACAGCCGGTCCCCAGAGCTGCTCAATCGGAAAGCGCGCCTTGCTCGTTCGCTTGAACACATTGCCGCCGAAGCGACCGACGACGAAGGCGGACCGAAAGCTCTGCGCCCGTCCCCAAACCTTGGCACGAACGCCGTAGGAGAACTGCTTTGCCCCGAACACCGACAGCGGCAGGTGTCGGCCGGTGCCGACAATCCGGGTTTCGAGCGTGGCCCGCGTGGAGACCTTGAACTTCATCGCAGCGGTCACGGCGCCACGTGGGATCGACGACTGCTCTGCGAGCGCCCGACGGTGAGCGGTATAGGCTTTCCGCCCTTCCTTGTTGAGGGCCAGTGAGAAGGCCTGCCTGGCCGAGCCTTCTCCGATCCGGAAGCAAGCGGCTTCGAACCGGATGCGCACGTCGTCAGGCTCGGTGAAGACTATGCGCAATCGCTGAGCCTCCAAAACGCAAATGCCCGAAGCTTTGGCTCCGGGCACAGTTCCGAGATTGGAATATCCGAACTTTTAGAAGCGTTGTTGAATCCGGTCAACACGAAAATTCGCCGACCCCGATTTTTATTGTACTTCTTTTGAGACCGTACTTTAGAGTATTTTGGGTTGCTTTTGCCTACCAAGATGGTTTGCGAACTGCGACTCGCGAGAGCATCAGGTGCCACGGGGCCTCAAAAACGCCTGCCACCTCTTCGGGGCGCTGACCGCATCAGTGTGGCACTGCAAACGGTCGCCGTTCACCCGAAGCGGCCCTCGAATACAGGGCGTTGTCTCACCTACGCCTTCAACTCATCCAGCCCTTACACGAAATAACCATGCCTTCCCCCGCACGGATATCCGTTCGAGTCCTTATGACGATTCAGCGCGGTGCTGAGTGTGCTGCGCTTGAATTTCTTCAGACAATACGGGCACTGCACAGTGTAGCTCATCCCACCCCAAACAGGCGCTTTGCGCGGCCGTGGTGGCGCGCTCATTGGGCCCCGCCGCTGAGCACGCGCGCGGGTGCGCACAAGTCCGTCGCCGAAGTGCTCCTTCTCCGCCGGCTGTCCGGCCTTCGCTAGTTCAATCGGAAACCTGGGCTCGAACTGCTCGTCCAAGATACGCATGTCTCGGACCTTCCCGTGTAGCAGGGTTTTCTGCCCCGGCCCGCTTGTTTGTCCTCCAGTGCGATCCCAGACGTAAAAGTACTCCTCAGCATGGCCATCCTTGCGGCGCTTATACATGAGAGCATAGGGCTCAACTTGCCGCTCCCGCCCATCGTAGGTCAACGACAGCAAACGGCGGTTGGAACCTGCTTCCATAATTAAATTGCGCAGCTCTGCTGGATAGAACGGCGTTGACGACCAGCTGCCCGGGAAGACGCCTTCGAAGATCGATTCGACAGCGGTTCGAAAGCCTTCTTCGGCCCGATCGAATTCGAACCGGGCAGCGAGCGGTGCCACATACTTGGCCCAAGCCGCTTTGAAGAACGGCATGGGTATCCCAAGCAGGATATCTTTTGCTGATGACGGGCTCGCCTGAAAAATCGTCTTCTTGAGGAAGGTACTTAAGACAGCGCTGCGATCCACTTCGATTGAGCGCTCGAAGAAGGCTGCATAAACCAGATCGTACAGATCGAAGGAGTGCCTGCGCTGGATCAGGCATTTGAGTTTGTTGGCAAGTAGCTCTTCCAAAGCCATGCAACGTAGCTCCGCCCGGCAATCCGGGGCGTCGCTGTACGCATGTATGAGAGGCCGCATCACCGTAGGAAGGTAGATGCGATCAAATTCGGTAAGATCGACCCGGACCGCGATTATGACGCTCGCAGAGTTACCGTAGAAGTCCTGAAAATAGATGCTGCCTTTGTAGCTGCGGCGATTCTCATCTAGAAACGCATCCGGCTTCAGCGTGGTCTTGGCGGTATCAAATTGGACGCCGCACATTGCCTGCGCAGCCTCGCATGCACGGTTGATTTCGACTTGCGCACGGTCCAGATCAAGGGCGGACTCCAATGAAAAGTCGAGGTCGGTGGAAAACCGCGTGTTTGGATAGAACGCTTTGCGCATGGCATTGCCGCCTTTGAAAATGAGGCGCGACGCAAGGAAGTCGTTCTCGTAGAAGGCTTTCAACAACCAACCAAATACATAATCGCGCTCCACGTTCGCGACATGGACGCCCATCACCTCCGCACGGTCATCAATCTCACCTGAATCAATCATCGCTAGAGTCTGGAGCGAGTCGCAGCGGAACGCCACCTGGAGATTGGTTATGTCCGGTCAGGCGCTGCAGGAACATTGGCGCTGCGTGACAGGAAGAAGATCTTGTTAATCGAGAGCGTGTCGCGTGTCGTCCGGTGGATGACCGTCGACCAGCAATTGAGTGCCCCTTTACTGGCGATCCAGCCTGAACACCCGCACCAGCGCATTCAATGCCAGTCGGAGATTGCCCAGATCGTCGGCGGTCCATGGCGTGGTGTCCTCATCGACGCAGATGACTTTGTAGACCAGAAGCGCCGGTCGCCGACCCGGCGAGAGCCGGTGATCTCGATCGCACTGGTCGAGGGCGTCTGTCGCCGCATCGAACCGTCGACGGAGTCGCTCGACCACCGCGGCGTCTGGTTCGCCCGATGACCCGCCGAAGACACCGCCGCTGACCAGGAGACCGGCAATGGACCGTGGCGATGGCAGCGGCAGGCCCATCACCATGTGGTGCCGGCGGTAGAGCTCGCCGAATTCGCGGCCGGCCTCGTACTGGGCGGTGCTGATGGTTCCGTGCCATGCGAGCCGACCGAACGCGGTGCCGAGTCTTTCGTCCTTCGCCTGCTTTGCGGTGACGCCATAGTGGCGCTGACGGGCTTCGATCGCGGCTTCCATGATGTCCTTCTCCGTCTCGCTGCGGGTGCGTTTGCCGCAGGGGTAGCGTTTGCCGGATTTCCGTTTGCGACCGCGGATCGTCATGCCGACCTCCGCTGTTCGGTGCGCTTGCCGTAAAGCTTCTCGCCGAGCTGCTTGACCAGCTCGCGCTCGGGCCAGGTCAGGCGATGGTCGTCGATGTTGACGGCGAGGAGGCCCTGTTCGACCCACCCGTCGCGTTTCACCTCTTCGGGTGAGCGGCGGTTGCCGCCGTAGCCGTGGGGGAGCCACCTCATCGGGTCACCTCCGGCAGGAGGGCGGCGTAGCCGATGACGTCGACGACGCTGTCACGGTGCGTCGGGTCGTGGGCGAGACGGGCGAGCTTCAGATCGATCATGCAGAGCATGACCTCGGCTGGCGTCACGGAACGACCGAGCGTGACCGACCAGCGTGCTGCCACGGTCGCCATCGAGGTGGCCGGATCGCCGTAGGTGACGCGGCGCTCGGAGATGATCCGGGCGACATCCTCGAGGATCGCGGTCATCGCGTCCCTCCTCGGGTCTCGGTCGCCCAGAGCAGGATGGCGATGGCGTCGGCTTCGTTATCGTCGGTCGGATTGAACCCACGTTCGCGCACGGCGGCAATCACCGCCGCCTTGTCGGCGTTGCCCTTGCCGGCGATGAACCGCTTGATGGTGCCGACCGGGACCCCCTGGTAGGCGACGGCGTGTTCCTCGCACCAGGCGGTGACCCCGGCTAGGAAGCCTCCATAGACGTGGGCTGCATCGACGCCGATGTGTCGGCGAACTTCCTCGAAGTAGACAGCCTCGATATCACCCGCGAGGCGGAGCGTCTCGTCGAGCCAGCGCTCGAAGCGGAGGTAGCGCATGCCGCCGCCCTCGAAGCGGTGCGGCTTGAAGTCGGCGGTGCCACTGATGATGCGGCCGCGGGGATTGCGGAGTGCCCAGCCGGTGGTGGTGCCAAGATCAAGGGCGAGGATGGCCGCGGCGCCCGAGGTCTCGACTGGCCCAGGCACGACAGCAAGCGGCGGCTCGTTGGCCACCGCGGGCAGGACAGCGGAAGGGATATTCATTGCGAAGGCTCACGAAAGATGGGCCTTCGGCTTTGGTCGACTTGGATTCTAGAGACCAATTTCGGCGGGGCAACTGAAAACGAGCAGAGGCAGCATTTTTTCCTACCGCCGGCCGGGGGCGCTCCAATGCAGGGCGATCGGCGATCCTCGCGGCCAAGCAGGAACAGCCCTTTGATACCCGAACGTCACAGGATATGCCTGAGGGTCCAGAACTTGGTTTCCTCGGCCGCATGGAATCGGCGCGACGGGCCAGGTCATTGTTTCCCTAAAGGCCAACGCTGAAGGCAACCGAAGTCGATGGGGGCATGATCCGCCAAACCAGGGAGCAGGTTGATCCGGAGATGGTGGCGATCAGGGCGTTGGCCTTCATCGCCGAGGATCCCGACCGACTCGAGCGTTTCCTGCTGCTCACCGGTACTCGACCGGAAACCATCCGGAGCAGCGCCGGGCAGCCGGGCTTCCTGAGTGGCGTGATGCAGCAGGTCGTCGCCTGGGAGCCGTGGCTTCTCGAATTTGCCGCCTACACCGAAATGGCGCCGGCGGACGTCGTTCGCGCCGCCGACCAACTTGCCGAGGGCATGTGACCACCCCCGCTCCCAAACTCGGCTGACGGCTTCGCTCGGTCGCGTCCGGTCGTGGTCACTACCTTGGTCGGGTCCGCAGACGAGGTGGTGACCAGACTTTTCTCTTTCAGATCAGTTGGATAGGCGCTTTGGTCACCACCTTTCGTGGTCACCACCTGCTCGAAACATATTCCATAGGAGAAGGTCATGGCCGGACCGCGTTCCACATTTCCCACGCATAATGTTTGAAACAGGTGGTGACCAGAGTGCAGGTGGTGACCACGTTGAAATCATTTAGCTATTTTGGTCACCACCTTGCTCGGCAGGTGGTGACCAGAGGGGCAAGGTGGTGACCAGAGGCCAGCGCGACAACGAAAAGGGCGCCCGGGAGGCGCCCTCAACGTTACTTGCCGCGTCTCTGTGACCGTCAGCGACGGTACCGCCACTCGCGGACCGAGAGCTGTCGTTCGCCGAGCCTGGCCTGATATCTCTGCCAGTGATTTGCTTTCAGATATGCGCCGACGCGCATCTGGTCGCTCTTGTTCCAGCGGCCCGGCTCGATGCGGATCGCCTGTTCGAGAATTTCACCCACGGAGACGTCGGTGATCGGCGCCGCCCGTTTGGTCTCTTCCTCGATCCAGTCGTCATAGCCATAACCGCGATTGACGCGGCGCCGTTCATAGACGAGCCAGCGCTCGATGAGCGGGTCCCACGCGTCGGACTGATAGCGCGCGTCCTGTTCGGCGGTCGCGTCGGCTATCAGCTCCGGCTCGTCCAGCCACCAGATTGCGCCGTCGCGGAAACGGACGACCGCCTCCGCCCAGAGCTGATCGCGGTCGCGGCGCAGGGCATCGAGATCGATGTTGCCACACCGCACCGGCCAGAAGCGGCGATTGCCGGTCTCGTCGCGGAGATAGGTGTCGGGGTTGACGCTGCCGGCGAAGACGCACTGGCGCGGGACCTCGACGACATAGCGTTCGTAGGGCGGCCGGTAGCGATCGACGGTGCGGGTCAGGAAGGCCTTGATGCGCGAGACCTCGGCGCGGCCGATCGCGTCGAGCTCGGCGATCTCGATGATCCAGATACCCCGCATCTGCTGGGCGGCGTCCTTCGAACCGATCTCGGCGAGTTCGTCCGTGAACCACTCATCACCGGCGAGAACCTTCAGCGCCGTCGACTTCTTCGCGCCCTGCGGCCCTTCCAGGATCAGCATGTGGTCGACCTTGGCGCCGGGCCGCATGATGCGTGCCACCGCGGAGATCATCCAGCGCGACCCAAAGGCCCGGTTGAGCGGCGTATCATCCGCCCCAAGATAGGTACTCGCCCAGCTCGCCAGCCGCGGCACGCCATCCCAGGTGACGCTGGTCAGGTAGTCGCGCACCGGATGGACACGGATGTCACGCGCGACCGCGGTCACGCTGCGACTGACGACGATGGGCGCGACGTTGATCTCGCGATGCTGAAGCCACTCGGCGCAACGGACATCGTCGGCATCGCTCCACGGCCGCGGAAGTTTCGAGGCGGCTTCATCCCATGGTAGGGTGCGATTGACCATGGTCTCCTGACGGAACTCGTCGAACACCAGTGCGCCTGCAAAGGCTTCGTCGTTCGAGATCGCAGTGATGACGTTGGCCTCGTTGCGCTCCGGCGTGCCCGCGAGATCGAGAATGAGCTGGCTGGCCCAGCAGGGTCGAACGGGACGGTGATGCACGTCTCCGGTGGCGTTGAGACGGCGCCGCAGCTCGGCGATCTGCTTCTCGAGAATGGAGACGGCGATGCCGGTGGCGGACTTGATCGCCGCCAGGACCTGGCGTTCAGGGAGAGGCTCCAGCCGGGCCATCACGAGCTGGCCCAAGAGGCTGCCGAGGGCGGTCAGGTCGGGCGGATTGGTCAAGGTGCGGGCCGCCCGCTCGAATTCCGCGGCCGTGGCGAGCGGCGCAGCTGCGGCAACAGGGGCTGAGATCTTGTAGTCGGCTGCGGTCACACCGTGGCGGAGGTCGTCGTTGAAGTCGTCGCCATGCAGCGGCGCGACGATGGCGTTGGCTATGCCGGCGGCGCTGAGGCGCTCGGCGAGGACCGCTGCCGCCTGTGCGCCGGCATCCCCGGCGTCGGCGAATATGGTCACGCGGCTGATGCCCGCCGGCCACTGCCAGCGCCGGAGCCCATCGGCGGACAGCGCCGCCCAGGTGGGCACGCCAAAGATAGCCTGCGCCGACAGGGCCGTCTCGATGCCCTCGGCGACGCCGAGATGACCATCTTCACCGATCGCCGAGAGACGGACTGAGCCGCCGCCGACGGCATCGAGCATCTTCTTGCCCGGTGGCGCCTTGGCAGACCCGTCGTCGAGCAGGAAGGTACGATGGATGCCGCCGGTCGGCGCACCGGCGCCATCGCGCACGACGGCGACCATGCCGGACCAGCCGCGCTTGGCCTCGTAGTCGGTGAGGTCCGGATGGAACAGCAGGTCCGGCGAGCCCGGATCGGTCAGACCGCGGCTTCGCAGATAGACCTCCGCCACGGTACCGGCGATCGGCTGACAGCCATCGAGGATGCGGGCCACCTCGAGAGCGTTACTCGTTCTCGGCGGTGGTGTTCTTCGGGGTGGCGTCGGCGCTTCCAGACGGGCAAGTCGCGCAGCCTCCTCGAACAGGGCGCTGCCCGAGAGACCGGTGGCGTGATGGATCAGGTCGATCGGCCCGGCGGATTCGCCCGTAGCATGATCGTAGCCCCAGCCGGCGCGCGGGCCCTGCAGGTGGATGACACAGGAACCCTCGTTGCGGGGCGGGCGGCCGGAGAGGTCGGCGCAGCGAAGCGTCTTCCGGTCGGGGGACGCTCGTGCCTCCGGGAACAGCGCCGGGAGCCAGTCAGACGCCGTTGCCGACAGCCGGTCCCGCACAGCGGCAAGATCGAAGCGGATGGGCGGCTGCCAGACATCGTTCAGGTCGATCACGGCCGGGGCTCAGGCCAGGATCACCAGCCCACGCTCGGCACGGGTGATGACCGTGTAGAGCCAGCGGCGGCGATCGGATTCGCTCCGTCCAAGGCCATCGTCCCAGACGATGACATTCTCCCATTGCGACCCTTGGGACTTGTGCCCGGTGATAGCCCAGCCGAACGTCGCCTCGGTGAGGTTGCGCTTGCCCTTCCAATCGCGATCGTGGCGCTGCCGATCGAAGGCGACATGATCCTCGAAGTGTCCCTTATAGATGCGGAGCCGGCCCGGCTTTCCATCAGCGCCCGGTGGACCGATCCGGTTGCCGTCCTCGTCGCAAACCGAAGCCGAGAAGTAGAGGCTGCCCTCGTCGACGACATTGTCGAGGGTGACGAACATGCCGTTGATCAGACCGAGGTCGTTCTGGTTCTTGAGGCAGATGATCTTCTCGCCAGGCCCGGTGGGCAGCCAGCCGTCGACGAACCCCGCCGCACGGCGCATGGCATTGTTGAGCTGCAGCCGGGTGGCGTTGAGGCCGCAGATGACCTGCCCGCCGCGGAGCGCCTGATCAGGCGTGACGTCCTGCTTCCGCATCTTCCAGACGAACGTGTCGTACTGGCCGAAGCCGATCGGCTCGCCGCGGCGGGCCATGGTGGCAAGGCGGATGATGGCGCTCGTCTCGGCCTGGCGGTGGATCTCGGTGAGCATGACGTCGGGGGCATCGTTGGTGAAGGCGCCTTCGCCCTTGATCGGCGGTAACTGACCGGGATCCCCCAGCACCAGGATCGGCTTGCCGAAGCTCATCAGGTCGCGCGCCATCTCCTCGCCGACCATGGAGACCTCGTCGAGGACGATCAGCCTCGCGTCGGCAGCGTCGCTCTGCGGGTTCAACGCAAAGCGCGGCTTCTTCATCTGCGACAGAGCCTGACGCTGGGCTTCGATGGCGGCCTCGGCGGCGGTGCGGTCGAACCCGCTGAGCGACCGCGCGTGGGCTTCCGCCTCGGCGATCTTCTTGCCCGCCGCCTCGATCTCTTCTTCGGTCGCCTCGATGACGCTGTAGATCAGGCTGTGGATGGTGCGCGCAGGCGTGCCCTTCCGCTTGAGCACCAGAGCCGCCTTGCCGGTGAAGGTCGCGGTGACCACGCCGGGCACGCAGCTCCCGCCGTCCCGGTCGCTCACATGCGGATCGAGGCCGAGCTCGGCGAGCACGAATTTCAGGATGGTGCTCTTGCCGCATCCGGCGTACCCGAAGATGCGCGCCACCTGCTTTTCATGGGTCTCGTGCTTGAACCAATGCACGATGCGCTTGACCCCGGCCCACTGCTGGTCGGTGAGCGTGATGTCGGTCATACCGAGCCCCCTTCAGTAGCTAGGCGCCGGCGGATGCGCCCAACATCGCTCACCTCGTACGCCGGGTATCGGGGGACGGGTCCGACGACAGGTCTCGTCGCGGCAGAATCGAGAGCGTCCATCATCGCGCCCTCCAGCATCGGTCCTGCCATGAGCAGGCACCATGATAGGATCCGCCGCTCATTCCGCCCCGACAAACGGCAGCGCTGCGGTCCGCCGCAGCGCGGGGCAAAAGCTCCTCGGCGTCGCTTGCTCGAACCACCTGCACGGCCCGGTCGCTCATGGCTTGAGCGAGTGCGGCATCGAACGGCACCAGCTCCGCGTGGAGCTCGAGGGTGTCGCGGTTGAGCGCGGTGAACAGGGCCGGGTTGGGCAGGTCGAGGTAGGCCTGGTAGAGCGCGATCTGCGCCGCGTAGACCGGCCGCACGACCACCACGCCACGTTTGACGATCTCCTTCCAGGGCCCGGCGCCGACCGCCTTGTTCTCCCACAGCGCCGGGAAGATCATCGGCGCCGGACCGCTAACCACGCAGCCATCGATGTGGCCACGGAAGCGGCCACCGAGCCCCGAGAATCCGAACTGCCGTCCGTCCGAGCGGTGGGTGCGCAGATCGAACCCGGCGACGCGCAGCCACGCTGCCACCACGTCCTCACCGCGATGACCGGCTTCGAAGATTCGGAGGGTCGCCGGCTCGAAGTCGCGGCCCTCGTCCTTCGGCACGGCGAGGTAGTCGTACTGGATCTGGCGGAGACATTCTCGACCAAGGCCGGAACTGCTGACATAGCGTCGTGGCGGCTGGGCCTGGTGACGCGCAAGCAGCGCGCTGTCGATCGCCCTGCCGATGGCGGCGGCAATGCCAGGCGGGCGGAGCGGGGCCTCGTATTGGCAGCCGGAGTTGTGGTTGAGGTCGATCACCGGCGGTCGCCCTCAAAAAGGAATTTCGTCGTCGAAAGGGGTGCCGGAGCGCTCGGGCATTGCCGCCTGGCGCTGCATGCTCTCGACGTAGCCGGTGACCGCCGCCTCGATCAGTTGGTCGATCTCGGCCGCGGTTCGATTGTGGAACGGCTCCATCAGCCCGAGTGCGGTGAGGGCCTCGGCAAAGGGTCGCCGCGCCTCCCTGAGGGCCTGCGTCTCGCGGGCAGTCTTGTCGATCACGCCGTTGTTCTCCCTGGCGAGTGCCATTCCGAGATCGGTGCAGGTCCGCGAGCAGAAGCTGTAGTCGGGGAAACGGTCCCGGCGGAGCAGGTGGCAGTAGAGGAAGCCCCGGCTCTGCCGGCCGCAGAGCGCACAGGGGGCTAACCAGCCATGAGCCACCTGAGATTGGCCGTGGCTGCCTCCGGTTGTTCCCTGATCCGCTCCGCCGCCAACACCACGAAGCGGTCGTTGGCCCTGGCGGCCATGGCTTCGAGATCGCGCATGGTCAAAGAGCGGATTGGCTGGTGCAGCCCACCTCTTCCTTCGAGCCATCGACCGATCGCCTTCGCCGCTTCGCGCGTCGTGTGCGCCAGCCACTCATCATCGGTCACGACCTCCCGCCTCAGGTATTGAGCCAGGCCGGTCCGGTGGCGGGCGCCGGCTGTGGCGGGCTGGGCTGCTCCTGGTTGGCCCAAGGCACGCTGCCATTCTGCTGCGCGTTGGGCTGCCACGCGGGGGCGTTCTGCGTCCCGCCGTTCTGCGCCTTGCGTGGCTTGGCATTGATCGGATCGGGCTGCACGGTCTCACCGCGCATGATCGCGTCGTATTGCGGCTCGCCCGGAAGGACGACATTGGCGAGCTTGTTGGCGTCCCTGTATTGCGGGTCCGACGCGGGCTCGACCATGATCCGCGCGGCCACCACGATGCCGTCGAGCTGCTTCAGGCCCTGGAACACGCGCTTGGCCTTGGCGGCGGCGCTCTCGTCGCGCGGGTCGAGGCCGAGGGCGCTGTCGACCATGGCGCGGAACGTCGCCTTCGAGATGTTCCAGCCCTTCGACTGTCCCTTCTCATCGAGCTTGCCGCCGGCGACGGTGAAGTTCTGCCAGAACTTCCGCCTGGCGTAGGGCCCGGCCACCACCGTGAACTCGCAGTCGAGCAGCTTCGCGTCGCTGGACTGAGAGGCCTTGAGCAGGCCGGCGTCGATCGGCGTCGAGCCGTTCGTGCCGCCGGGACGGATGGTCATCTTCACCTTCGCGAAGGTGCCGTCGGGAAGCAGATCGCCAACGGGAGCCATCTGCGGCTGGGCATCATTGAGGTCGTACATGTCGTTCTCCTTGGCTTGAGATTGTCGATTGAGGGTGCCGCCTATCGCGCGGCTGCGAACCCGGTTGCGTTGATCTTGGCGAGCAGGGCGCCGAGGTCGGGCGGCTCGGTCTCGTCGAGGCGGCCGCTTCGGTCCTTGGCCGGCAGGCCGAAGGGATTGCCGGCGCGGCAGACAAGGCGGCGTTCGCTCGCCTTCTCGTCGAGGACGTAGGCGCCCTCGGCGTCGCGCGAGAACAGATGCAGCGCCATCACCTGATCGACGATGCCCGGCAATTCACGACCGACCTTGGAGCCCTCCATCTGCGGCTGCCAGGTCGTGACGCCGAACTCGTCGGTGACCTTCTCCAGGACCCCGACGAAGATCACGGTCTTGCCCGGCGCGTGCTGGAGGTGCTTGAGGGCCTGGATGACCTCGCGGCCGAGCAGGCCGTAGGCGCCACGGACATCAGGCTTCCCGGTGCGCTCGGAATATGCCTCCGGCTGCTGCCGGGCGTAAACCATCGACTGGCGGGTGAGATCGGTGATGCTGTCAACGAACACCACCGACTTGCTGGCGAGGAACTCCTCGACGCCGCTTTCGGCATAGACGCTTCTCGTGTGCTGATGGTGCTGCGCGCTGTACCAGGCATTGGGATCGGCGGCCGGGTCCGGCCCGCCGATCAGGACTGCGAGGTCCCGGAAGTCGACGAAGCTCCGTACCGGGATGCTGGCGCCGGGCCAGTCCTGGACCGACTTCATGCCGGCCTCGAGATCGAGACAGACGGTATGGTCGGCCGGCAGCGTCTTCAGGAGAGACGTCTTGCCGGCGCCGGGTGGTCCGAAGATGGCGATCGAGGTCTTGTTGTGGGCTGCCGACAGCCGCTCGTCGGCAGTGATGATGCGAACCGGCATTGGTTGGATCCTCGTGTGGATGACGTCGTCGCTTGGTCTGGGGCGGCGGGGCGTTGACCGGGCGCCGAAGGAGAGCCTGCCCGTCCTTGCGGAACGGGCCACCCCGCCGCTGTCTTCACGCCGCCGCCTCGAGCGGCACCGTCGCGGTCTCGCGCGGCACCGCCGCGGAACAGGCGGGCGAACCCCTCGGCCGACGCCGGGCGATGGCGAGATAGCTGCAGCTGCCTGGGCCAAGCCGACGCTGGACGAGATGGACGCCGCCCTCGCTCGCAAGCCGCATGGCGACAGCACCGGTCCGCGCGATGGCGCTTCGCTCCTCGTCGCTCATCGGCGGCCCCAGCGGGGTGCGGTCGATGGCGAGGAAGCCGCGGTGATACTCGAGGACGTCTCCGGGCTGGGCCTGGATCGCCCAGGCGCGCAGCTCGAACTCGCTGATCCGTGGTGCGACCGCCTCATTGACGGTCTGGAAGGGT
Source organism: Bauldia sp. (assembly GCA_022841545.1). Taxonomy (GTDB): domain Bacteria; phylum Pseudomonadota; class Alphaproteobacteria; order Rhizobiales; family Kaistiaceae; genus Bauldia. Next base: position 128,016 of record JALHRF010000001.1, read on the forward strand.
ATCGCGGCGTTCATCGGGCGCCTGCCGCTGATGCTGCGCCGGCAGTCCGTCGGCGCGCCGCCTCGAACACCTCGATGTCGGCGACGGCGTAGACGATCCGGCCGCCGATCTTCAGGTAGGCCGGGCCGTGATCATCGTGGCGCCAGCGCTCCAGCGTCCGGTGACTGAGGCCCCAACGTCGCGCCAGCAGCTTCTCGCTGAGATGTCCTGACTGTTCCATCGCCGTACTCGCATCCCGTCTGGTGATGCGAGAAGGTCGCTCATCCCGGGGTGGGATGTCGTCGGGACAGGGGGTGGGATGAGGGGTGGGATAGATGGGGACGAAGGGTGGGACAGAGGGGGACGGCGGTGGGACGCCGCGTCATTGGAGGTTCATGCCGCCCCTTCGGTCGATGCCGACGTCTCTGCGACTCGCCCCTCCGGGACCCGATTTGCGGAACAGGCGAATGCGTCGCCGCTCGGGCGACAGGAACTCGGCGTTGAGCCGGTAGCGGCCCTTGCCGTCGGCGAGGACCAGTCGGCGCCAGGCGGGCTTCCGCTTGAACAGGTCGATCAATCGCATCGTTGTGGCGCCGGCTTCGTCCAGGAGTCGCTTGCCGTCACGCCACGGGCTGTCGGTCTCGGCGGCCGTCTTCAGGAGACGCAGCACGGCCGCCTGCTTGGGGCCGAAGCTGTGCCACTCGTTGTCCACCCGCACGCGCGCGAAGTCATCGCTGTGCCAGGCATGGGTCGGGGTCTGATTGGCGTCGGCGCCGCCGTGAGCGCGTTCGAAACGATCGCGCTCCTCGCGGGTCACGATCAGGTCGTCGCGACGAACCAGCACTGGAGGTACATGCGTCGCGACACGGAGGTACCCGCCCGGCCGCCCCGTGCAAAAGCTGCCGACCTCGGCTAGGCCATCCCGGAAAATCGAGAGAAGGCTGGCCCGGCACAACGGCTGCGGACCGTTCAGGATCGGCATGTCCTCCAATATATGATGGTGGCCGTGGTCGTCGCGTTCGCAGATGCCGGCCTCTGCCGGCAGGTCGACGACGAACACGGACAGCTGCAACATCTCGTCGAGGGCATAGTCCTCGACGTCGCTCGACGGGATCTCCCACCGTCTCGCCACGTCCGCGATCCGAAACCAACGCTTCTCCGGCAGCGGCATGCCTCAACCCTTGTGCTTTTACGTCAAATGGACAGCGCTGCCGGACAGAAGCGCGCCAGCGCCAGAGGTCGCGTATCAAGGTGACCTACTGGACCAGGGCGTAGCGGTGCAGGCGATATTCGATGAACGTGGCGGACACGCCGAAGCGCTCGCCGAGATCGATCAGCAGGGCCTCCATCCGATCGAAGTTCCTAGAGGCCGCGAGGATCGGCTCCTGCGCACCTACGTCGCGCACCGGCAGGCCGAAGGCGATTGCCCGGCGGACCAGCTCTCGGTTCAGCAGGGCACGCGGCGCCAGCAACGCCCCCATGAACTCGTTGGCACGGAACTCCCGCCAGTCGATGCCGGTCGCGCCACGCGCCGGCTCGGTCAGGTGCCATTCGTCCGGTGTCACCATGGCAAAGGCAGGCTGACCGGCCTGGCGCAGCATCGACGGGCCGTCGAACAGCGCATGGCCGAGTTCATGGGCGAGCGTCGAGCGCTTCAGATAATCCCGCTCGGCGATCACGGCAGCGTTCAGGCTGATCAGGACGACGCCCGGCAGGGCGGGATCGACCTCGGTCACACCCAGCGCCTCACGTCCCTGTCCATCGTGGACGCTGCGTTCGAGGTCCCAATGGGTGGTGATGGCGGTGCCGTTTACCACTAGGCTCTTCGTGGCCCGGACAACACGCTCAATGTCGAGGCGGGGCGTGGGACGCCGCGGCACGAGGTGCCGGCGCACCTCTTCGGCGATTCCCCAGATCTCGCGCGCCTTCATCGGGCGCGGCTCGCGTGTGCGGTGGTCGTGGGGATAGGCGATCGCGAGAGTCATCGTCCCCTCTCGGCGCTCTGCTGACGGTAGACGGCGATGACGTCCTCGGTCCGGGCGCGGAGATCCGGCGGCAATCGTCGCGCCGCGGCGAAGAGAGTGTCGGCAGGCAGGCCCAGGGCGCGAGCCAGGGCCGACACCAGACGGTCTGGCGGAGGATTCTCCCGCTCGCGCTCGATCCGCGACAGGTAGGCGATCGACACGTCCACGCGCCGGGCCAGTTCCGTGAGCGTCATCTCGCGCCCCTCGCGTTCGCGGCGAATGTATCTGCCAAAGGCCATGGCGCCTCTCCATCCACGTGTCTTGCGCAAACACGTCAAACGACAATTTCATGTTCACTTTATGTTCTCATTTCCGCGCTGTCGAATCCAAACTTCGGATACGCACAGCACCGCACGAATCCGCGCGGCCCCGATCGGCTTTCCGCGAACGATCAGGAAACGGAATCCGCGACTAGATTGATCCGCACTCGGACCCCGCAGTGAGATCGATTCTTCATGAATGCTCTTCGTCCCGACCTGATGTCGCCGTTCGAGCGACTCGCTGAAATCGCCGAGATTCTGGCCGCCGGCGTGGTTCGGCTCCGGGCGCGACAGTCCAGTCCTTTATTGCTGTCGCCCGGAGAAAGTTCGCTCGACTGTGCCGGCGACCAGAGCGGTCATGCCAACTCCGAAACGGAGAAAGGCAGATGACCGACACCGTACTTGCCTGCCTCGCGGCGCTGAAGACGACGCCCACGCCGGAGCTAAAGAACCAATGGCGGGACCTCTTCGAGACGGAGCCGCCGCCCTATAACCGGCGTTTCCTCGAAAGCCGTCTCGCCTACCGCATCCAGGAACTCGCCTACGGCGGACTTAAGCCCGGGACGATCGAGCGTCTCGAGGCGCTGGGCGAACAGCTCGACGGCGGCAACGTCGTGCTTCGGCGGATCCGCGCCGACGCGAAGCCGATCAGCGGGACACGGTTGATCCGCGAGTGGCAGGGCGTCGAGCACTGCGTCACGGTCCGCGACCACGACTACGAATACCAGGGACGTCCCTACAAATCGCTGTCGGCGGTCGCCCGCGCCATCACCGGCACGCGTTGGAACGGCTGGGTGTTCTTCGGCCTGAAAAGCCGGCGGGGGCAGGCATGAAGAAGCCAATGCTCGGCAAGCTCCGCTGCGCCATCTATACCCGGAAGTCGAGCGAGGAAGGCCTCGACATGGAGTTCAACAGCCTCGACGCGCAGCGCGAGGCCTGCGAGGCCTTCATCGCCAGTCAGAAGTCGGAAGGCTGGGTGGAACTGGCCGACCGCTATGACGATGGCGGGTTCTCGGGCGGCTCGCTCCAGCGTCCGGCATTGAAGCGCCTTCTTGCCGATATCGAGGCCCACCGCGTTGACGTGGTCGTCGTCTACAAGATCGATCGCCTCAGCCGCTCGCTGATGGATTTCGCGAAACTGGTCGACGTGTTCGATCGCGGCGGCGTCACGTTCGTCAGCGTCACCCAGTCGTTCAACACCACCACGTCGATGGGGCGGCTAACTCTCAACATCCTCCTCTCCTTCGCTCAGTTCGAGCGCGAGGTGATCGGCGAGCGCATCCGCGACAAGTTCGCCGCCTCCCGGAAGAAGGGCATGTGGATGGGCGGGTTCGTCCCGCTCGGCTACCGGGTCGAGAACCGCAAGCTGGTGATCGACGAGCCCGAGGCGGCGGTCGTGCGCATGATCTTCGAGCGTTTCGTCAAAATCGGCTCGGCGACCGCGCTGGTTCGAGACCTTGCAGCCGATGGCGTCCGGACCCGGCGCGGTCGCGCGGTCGACAAGGGCTTCCTCTACAAGCTCCTGAACAATCGAGTCTACATCGGCGAGGCCGTCCACAAGGGCACGGCCTATCCCGGAGAGCACCAGCCCATCATCAGTCGCGCCGTATGGGATAGGGTTCATGCGATCCTCCGTGAGAGCCCACGGAGCCGAGCCGCCAATACGCGCGCCCAGTCGGCGGCGCTTCTGAAGGGCCTCATCTTCGGGCCGACCGGCTCCGCGATGACCCCGACCCACACGCGGCGCGGCGACAAACTGTACCGCTACTATGTTAGCCAGGACGTGCTGAAGCGCGGACGCGATGCCTGCTCGGTCGGCCGCGTGCCGGCCGCCGAAATCGAGGGCGCCGTGGTCGGCCTGCTGCGCGGGCCGCTCCGCGCGCCAGAGATCGTCGTCGGCACATGGCGCACTGCGCGGCGCGAGGTCGAGGATCTGACCGAGGCCGAGGTCAGGGACGCATTGGAGGGGCTCGATCCAGTCTGGGACGAGTTGTTCCCCGCGGAGCAGGCACGTATTGTCCAGCTGCTCGTCGAACGGGTCGACGTCGGAACGGACGGCGTCGACATCCGCCTTCGTGTCGAGGGCCTTGCCAACCTCGTCCGAAATCTCGCCGGCGTTGCAGACGGCCAGCGGAGGGCAGCATGAGGGCTCGCGGCGACACCCCCGATGACGGGCGCACGCTGACCGTCCGTGTACCCTTGTCCCTCCGGAAACGCGGAGGTCGGAAGCAGGTCGTACTGCCGAAAGGCGCGACCTGGGGTGCGCCCCGCCCGCGCATCGATAACACCATAGTCAAGGCGATCGCCCGAGCCCATCGGTGGAGGCGGCGGCTGGAGAGCGGCGAATTCGCGTCGGTCACCGAACTGGCCGAAGCTGAGAAGATCAACGATTCTTATTTGGCCCGCGTGTTGCGTCTCACGCTGTTGGCCCCGGATATCGTCGAGGCAATCCTCGACGGGAGACAGCCGGGCAAACTGCAGATCGATATCCTGCTGAAGCCTTTGCCTCTTGATTGGGATGTCCAGCGGGCCATGCTGGTCTAGTGACTCACCTAGTGCCCGCCTCGCCCATTGGGGCCGATCTATTTCGGCGACGGGCCTTCCGAGCGGTCCTCGAACGCTAAATGGACGGCAGCTTCGCACCAAGTCCGCAGCAGGTGGTCGAGGATCTCGAGGTCGTTCAACACCTCGATCGGATGGCGTTCCCGAGCTGTCGCCAGCGCCATCTTCAGCCATGGGCTCATGCCCTGGTGCGACAACATCCAATCGATCCGCTGATCGCTCATCTTTAGTGCAGCATTCTGTCGGTCCATCTCCTTCACCTCTAGCAGTGTATTTCAATGCTCGGTCGGGGTCGAATGTCCGTCTGCCTCAATCGGAAGATTAGGGATTGCACTCGGGGCACTGGCCAGGATCCGCACGGCTGCGACCGTCAACGCGGGGGCGCTTCTCGCGATGGTCACATGCAACGCAGCCGTAGATCTGATAGCGGACCATAAGGCTCGGGCCGCCGCACCATTCGCAGGGCAAACCGGTCTCGACATCGACCTGTCCAAAGCCCGGCACGCCGCATGCCGGGCATGACGCCGAGAGGCGTTTGCACAGCCTTAGTGCAAGGCGGCCGATTGCTTCCATCCGGGTCGGGCTCATGTGTGCGCGCATGTCGGTCTGGACGAAAGCCAGGCCATCACGGGAGAGGGCCGAACACTCGGCCATGGCGCCTGCCAGCGCCTGGTGGCTCCGCAGACCCTTGTGGATCGAGTGGCTGCCCGGCTCGGGCTGGTTCGGCTTCACGATCACCGCGTGGTCCGGAAACCCGATTCGATCGAGAAAGGGAGTGAGTTCCTGCGCGTCGGCAGCGATCGTGTGATCGTATGCTGGCGCGTCGACGATCAGATGTTCCGAGACGACGATTCCGAGTACGTCATCGACCAGCACCATGAGTTCGACGCCCCCAGGCACAAAGGGGATGTGCGGGTGCGGGCCATAGCTCCCTTCACTCGCGATACCGATCGGCAGGCTCGACGCCTCCATGCCAAGCCTCGCCTTGGCAATAGCCGTCTCCCGCATCGTGCCGACACGCGGCACCTCGCCCGTGAAGGTGCCGAGCGCGTCTGTGTCAATGTGCCGAATGGTGTCGACGAAGAGACCGAGACCGTCGCGGAAAGCCGCGGCGATCACGACTTCCTTGCCATGCATCGTGGCCAGCGCGGCCCGTTGCCCGAAATAGCAACTGGCAACGGCCTCAGCGCACAGGCGGGTACAATCCTCTCTCGCGGTCAAAAGTAGCCCTCGCGCTTCTGCCGCTCCAGCGAGCCGCCATCGCCGATGCGGCCGCGCCGCTCCGAGGTGCGGGCCGACAGGGTCTCCATGACGACCGCCTCCATGGTGTCGGCGGTCGAGGTGTCGGCCGCGGTCACCGGCCAGCAGCCCAGCGTGCGGAACCGCACCATCTCCGGCACGGCTTCCTCTGCGTCCGTCCATCGCATGCGGTGGGGTTCGTCGACGACGATCCGCATTCCACCGCGATGGACGACGGGGCGCTCGCGCGCGAGGTAGAGCGGCGCGAGTTCGATGGCGCGCGCGAGGATGTAGGTCCACAGGTCCCGCTCGGTCCAGTTCGAGAGGGGGAAGGCGCGGATCGACTCGCCGGGCGAGAGCCGCCAGTTGAAGCAACGCCAAAGCTCTGGTCGCTGCTGCCGCGGCTCCCAGCCCTGGCTCCTGTTGCGCACCGAGACGATCCGCTCCTTCGCCCGGCTCGCCTCCTCGTCGCGCCGCGCCCCGCCGAAGATGATGTCGTAGCCTCCTTCCGCAAGGGCCGCCTTCAAGGGCTCCGTGCGCATGACGGTTGTATAGAGATCGCCGTGGTCGAACGGATTGATCGACTGTGCCCGCCCTTCTTCGTTGGCATGGACGAAAAGCCGAAATCCGTGCCGCGCCGCGAAGGAATCGCGGAAGGCGAGGACGTCTCTGAACTCCCACGTCGAGTCGATGTGCAGCAACGGGATGGGCGGGGGTGCCGGATGGAAGGCCCGCATCACTAGGTGGGCGAGTACGGTCGAATCCTTGCCGCCTGAAAAGAGGACGACGGGATTGCGCGCCTCGGCGAAGCCGTCGCGGATGATCGAGATCGCCTCCGACTCGAGGGCGACGAGATGGGGGGAAAGGAGGCTCATGCGAGGACCGTCTCCATCGATCTTTCCTTCCGGACATCGTCCGTCGTGGGCTGCCAGGCGAGGTCGCCGGCGTAGCGCCAGGCCATCTCCCCGTGTTCGTCGAGTGCGAAGAGGTGCAGCCAGCGATTGTCGAACAGCGCGCGGACCCCTGCGTGGCGCTCGAGGATGCGGGTCATGGCGTCGCGCGGCGCCTCGATGAACACGGCGAGCCGGAGCGGGTCGTGGACCAGCCGCTCGCCGTCATGGACGGACTGCCAGGGCAGGCCGGCGCGGAGCAGGCCGCCATTCCCCTCGACGACGCCGACGCCGCCGACGACGTTGTGCAGCAACTTGTTGCCCGCACCGAAGGCCTCGGGGGCCACGGTCGAGCCGTAGTACTGGAGGCTGATCCAGCTGGCGACGACGACGGGCGCCGTCATGATCAGCTCGAGAATCCCGAAGCCCTCGTCGCGCCGCCAGTCGTAGTCGTGGAGGAAAGCGCGGCCGGCGAGGTTGCGGCCGGCTGTGCGGTGCCGCGGCGCCGCAATGAAGGCCTCGCACCCAGCGAGGGCCCATTCGGGGCGGATCTCGGCCCAGTCGCGGGCCCGCCGCGGAACGCGTGCGGCGGTTCCCGCCCGCGGCAGGCGGAGCGCCCGTTCGCCCCGCGCGAGCGCGCCG
>JALHRF010000002.1 GCA_022841545.1 Bauldia sp.
CTGGGCGCTCGGCACCACCATACCGTTTGGGCTCAACGCCCGCCAGCAGAACGCCTGGCTCTACCGCGGCAACGGCAACAAGCTGCTCGGCGCCTTCTACGAGAAGCAGAACCTCCACGTCCTCCCCGCCGGCAATACCGGAGCGCAGATGGGCGGCTGGTTCCGGAACGAGATCAAGACCGTCGACGACCTCAAGGGCCTCAAGATGCGGATCGGCGGCCTCGGCGGCCAGATCATGGCGAAGCTCGGCGTCGTGCCGCAGCAGGTCGCCCCGACCGACATCTACACCGCGCTCGAGAAGGGGACGATCGACGCCACCGAATGGGTCGGTCCCCATGACGACCTCAAGCTCGGATTCTACAAGGTCGCGCAGTACTACTATTATCCCGGCTGGTGGGACGGCGGCCCGTCGCTCCACATGATGGTCAATCTCGGCAAGTGGAACGAGCTGCCGGAGTCGTACAAGGCGATCCTCGCCACGGCCTGCGAGGCGGCGAACACCGACCTCCTCGCCCGCTACGATTACGAGAATCCGTTCGCGCTCCGCGAACTGGTCAAGAACGGGGCGCAGCTCCGTCCGTTCAGCCAGGAGATTCTCGCCGCCTGCTTCGACGCGGCGAATGCGACCTTCGCGGAGATCACCGCCGCCAACCCGACCTTCAAGGAAATCTACGACGACCAGATCGGCTTCCGGCGGGAGGCGTATCTCTGGGCGCAGATCGCCGAATACAGCTTCGACACCTTCATGATGCTGCAGCAGCGCGCCGGCAAGCTCTGAGCGGCGCGCTTCAGTCGAAGTTCGGCGGCTGCGACAGGTCGGGCGGCGGCGGGCCGCCGCTGCTTGCGCCGGCCCCGCCCGGCCCGGCGCCGATTGGCGGCAGGGAGAGCCCGCCACCTTCACCGCCCATCGGCGGCAGCTCGATCCCCGTGCCGGGCGCCACGGCCGGCGGCTGGCGCTTGTAATGGGTCACCATCGCCGGCACGGCGATGATCAGCGCCAGCACCGCGAGCTGGATCAGGATGAAGGGGATGACGCCGCGGTAGATGTCGAGGGTGCGCACCGGCGGCATCGTGACGCCCGTCGCCCGGTCGAGCCATGACGCGGAGGGTGCCACGGAGCGGAGGTAGAAGAGGGCGAAGCCGAAGGGCGGGGTGAGGAACGAGGTCTGGAGGTTGACGGCGAGGATCACACCGAACCAGATCGGATCGATGCCGAGCCGGGCGGCGGCCGGGGCGAGCAGCGGCACCAGGATGAAGGCGATCTCGAAGAAATCGAGGAAACAGCCGAGGATGAAGACGATCAGGCTGACCACGATCAGGAAACCGTATTCGCCGCCGGGGAGGGCGAGGAGCAGTTCCTCCATCCAGACATTGCCGTTGACGCCGTAGAAGGTCAGCGCAAAGACCCGGGCGCCGATGACGATGAACATGACGAAGGCCGAGAGCCGCGTTGTCGCATCGAGCGCCTGGAAGAGCTGGGCGAAGTCGAGCTTCCGCTTGGCGAAGGCGAGGAGCAGCGCGCCGACCGCGCCCATCGCGCCGCCCTCGGTCGGTGTGGCGACGCCGAGCATGATCGTGCCGAGCACGAGGAAGATCAGGGCGAGCGGCGGCATGAGCGCGAAGACAACCCGCTCCGTCAGCTCCGAGATAAAGCCTCCGCGCAGCCTGTGGTTCGCGTAGGTCAGGGCGAAGACGGCGCCGCCGGCGATCGTCGCCGACCAGACGATCGCGACCTCGGGGCGGAGCGCGGTGAAGACCACTGTGTTCAGCACGAGATACGCGCCGGTCCCGAGCGCGGCGAGGGCCAGGAGCGACAGGCCGCCGCCCTTGAATTTCCGCGCCTCGGGCGGCAGCGCCGGCGCCATGGCCGGGCGCAGCACCGTGACCACGAAGACATAAAGGCAGTAGACCGCGACCAGGACCAAGCCGGGGACGATCGCGCCGGCATACATGTCGCCGACCGGCTGGCCCAGCTGGTCGGCCATGACGATGAGCACCAGCGACGGCGGGATGATCTGGACCAGGGCGCCCGAGGCGGCGATCGTGCCCGTCGCGAGCCGCGCCGAGTAGCCGTAGCGGAGCATGATCGGCAGCGAGATCAGGCCCATGGCGATCACCGAGGCCGCGACGACGCCGGTGGTGGCGGCAAGGAGCGCGCCGACGACAATGACCGCGTAGGCAAGGCCGCCACGCACCGAGCCGAAGATCTGGCCGACCGTGTCGAGCAGGTCCTCCGCCATCCCGGAGCGCTCGAGGACGATGCCCATGAAGGTGAAGAAGGGCACCGCGAGCAGCGTCTCGTTGCTCATCACGCCGAGGACGCGGGCGGTGTTGGCCTGGAGCAGCGGCCAGTCGAGGGTGATCTGGTCGGGCGCGAGATGACCGAGTTCGATGCCGACGACGAAGAAATAGAGGCCGCCGCCGGCCAGCGTGAAGGCGACCGGGTAGCCGACCAGAAGCAGCCCCATCACGACCACGAACATGATCGGCGCAATGTTGTGGGCGATGGCGTCGATCACGGACCTGGCTCGCGGTCCGGCATGATCGCGGCCGCGACGGTGGGCGCATCGGGGGAGGCCTCGCCCGCCCCCGGCACGCCGGCCAGCGCCAGCGCCTTCTTGATGATCTCCGACACCGCCTGCAGGCAGAGCAGGGCAAAGCCGAGGAAGACGAGCCCCTTGGCCGGCCAAAGCGGCAGGCCACCGGTCGCGCCCGAGATCTCGCCCGAACGATAGGACGACAGGAAGAACGGCCAGGACAGCCAGGCCATCAGCCCGACGAAGGGGGCGAGGAACAGGATATGGCCGGCGAGGTCGACGGCGTCGCGGGTGCGACGGCTCCAGCGCGAGGAGAGGACGTCGATGCGGACGTGCTCGTTCCGCGAGAGCGTGTAGGCGGCGGCGAGCATGAAGACCGCCCCGAACAGGTACCACTGCGCCTCGAGGAAGGCGTTCGAGGAGTAATCGAAGGCCTTGCGGACGATGGCGTTCGCGGCGCTGAGCACGACCGCCGCCAGCACCAGCCAGGCGGCCGCCTTGCCGATCCATGCCGTCAGCCGGTCGATCGCCCGGCTGAGCGACAAGAGCAACGCCATGATTCCCCCGGGGACCCGTCTTTTTGCGGGCGGAGCCTGCGACGGATCGGTAAAGTTGGCAAGGCAGGAGCCGCGCTGGACCCAACCCGCCGCAGGCGACACTCCGAGTCGATCGGACGGCCAGCATTCGCTATAGAGGGGAGGTGGAACCGGCCCCTTGATGCCGGCGGAGTAGCGTCATGCGTCACGAGGCCGTCACCCTCGGCGACAAGTACGATCTTTCCAAGAACCGCATTCTCCTTACGGGGACGCAGGCGGTGGTGCGGCTCGCACTGACGCAGCGCGCCCGCGACCGGCGGATGGGCAAGCGCACGGCGGGCTATGTCACCGGCTATCGCGGGTCGCCGCTCGGCGGCCTCGACCAGCAGTTCGAGCGGGCGGCGGACCTGCTCAAGCCGGCCGACATCCTGTTCCAGCCGGCGGTCAACGAGGACCTCGCGGCGACCGCGCTGTGGGGCTCGCAGCAGGCGGAGATGCGCGGCGAGGGACGCACCGACGGCGTCTTCGGGATGTGGTACGGCAAGGGACCGGGCGCCGACCGGGCGGGCGATGCCCTGAAGCACGCCAACCTCGCCGGGACCGCGCCCTGGGGCGGCGTCGTGGCGTTGATGGGCGACGACCACACCTGCGAATCCTCCACCACGGCGCACCAGTCCGAGTATGCGTTCGTCGACGCGCAGATTCCGATCCTGTCCCCGGCCGGGGTCCAGGAGATCATCGATTACGGGCTGATGGGCTTCGCGCTGTCCCGCTTCGCGGGGCTCTGGGTCGGGCTCAAATGCGTCAAGGACACGGTCGAATCGACCGCCACCATCGACGGCTCGCTCGACCGCATGGCCAGCGTCATCCCCGGCGCGTTCCGCATGCCGCCCGGCGGCCTCAACATCCGTCCGGGCGACCACCCGAATGCGCAGGAGGAACGGCTCCACGAATACAAAATCCCGGCCGCGCTCGCCTTCCTCCGCGTCAACGTTCCCGACCGGCTGGTGCTCGCCGGCGGCCGCACGCCGCGCATCGGCATCATCACGGCGGGCAAGAGCTATCTCGACGTCCTCCAGGCTCTCGACGAACTGGGTATCGACGAGGGGATCGCCGCTGATTTCGGCATCAAGCTCCTCAAGCTCGCCTGCACCTGGCCGATCGAGCCGGGAACCGTGCGCCACTTCGCCGAGCGGATCGAGAAGATCATCATCGTCGAGGAGAAGCGGGGGCTGATCGAGGGGCAGGTCAAGGAGATCCTCTACGGCACGCGGAACCAGCCGGCGATCGTTGGCAAGCGCGACGAGACCGGCAACTGGCTGCTCCCCTCCAAGGGCGCCCTCGACGCCAACCGCATCGCCATCGCCATCGGGGAGCGGGTGCTCGAGAAGACCTCGCATCGGGCGCTGGAGGCGCGGGTGACGGCGCTGAAGCAGGCCGAGGAAGTCCTCGCCGAGGGCACCGACATCGCCACCCGCGGCTACTATTTCTGCGCCGGCTGCCCCTATAACAGCGGTACCGTGGTGCCCGAAGGCTCCCGCGCCTATGCCGGCATCGGCTGCCACTACATGGTCCAGCGCATGGATCGGCAGACCGAGGGCTACACCCAGATGGGCGCCGAGGGCGCCAACTGGGTGGGGGAGGCGCCGTTCTCGACCCGCGGTCACGTCTTCCAGAACATCGGCGACGGCACCTACAACCATTCTGGCAGCCTCGCGATCCGGGCCGCGGCGATTTCCGGCGTCAACATCACCTACCGCATCTACTACAATGACGCGGTGGCGCTGACCGGCGGGCAGAAGGTCGACGGCGGCATGACCGTCGACCAGATCGCCCGCCAGGTGGCGGCCGAAGGGGCGAGCCGCGTGGTGGTCGTGGCCGAGGAGCCGGACCGCTATCCCAAGACCGCGATCTGGCCTCCGGGCACCAAGATTCACTCGCGCGAAAAACTCGACGCGGTGCAGAAGGAACTGGCCGAGGTCGGCGGCCTGTCGGTGCTGATCTACGATCAGGTCTGTGCGGCGGAGAAGCGCCGGCGACGGAAGCGCGGCACCTTTCCGGACCCCGATGCGCGGATCGTGATCAACGAGCTGGTGTGCGAAGGCTGTGGCGATTGCGGCGTGCAGTCGAACTGCGTGGCGCTGGTGCCGGTCGAGACCGAGTTCGGACGGAAGCGCGCCGTCGACCAGTCTTCCTGCAACAAGGACACCTCCTGCATCAAGGGCTTCTGCCCGAGCTTCGTCACCGTGCATGGAGCGAAGCGCCACAAGCGCTCGTCCGAGACCGACTTCGTGCTGCCGGAGATCGCGCCGCCGGACCTGATGGACGGCTTTGCGATGCTGATCACCGGGGTGGGCGGCACCGGCGTCGTGACCATCGGCGCGATCGTCGCCATGGCCGCGCATGTCGAGGGCAAGGGCGCCGGCGTGATCGACATGGCCGGGCTCGCCCAGAAGGGAGGCCCGGTAACGAGCCACGTTCGCATCGCGCCGACTCCGGGAAGCGTCAAGGCGATCCGGGTCGCAGCGGGCGGAGCCGATACCATCCTCGCCTGCGACATGGTGGTGGCGGGCACCGCGAAGTCGCTCGCCGCGATCCACCCCAACCGAACCCGCGTCTTCGTCAATACTCACGAGACCTATCCGGGCGAGTTCACCCGCGATCCTGACATGACGCTTCCCACCCGGCGTCTCCTCGCGGCCATCTCGGGACGGACGGGGGTTGAGGGGACGCGCGCCATCGAGGCGACCGAGATCGCAACGGCGCTCCTCGGCGACGCGATCGCCAGCAACATGTTCATGCTCGGCCTCGCCTGGCAGTCGGGGGCAATCCCACTCGCGTCGGCCTCGATCGAGCGGGCAATCGAGTTGAACGACGTGGATGTCGCGATGAACAAGGCGGCCTTCGCCTGGGGGCGCCGCGCCTCGATCGAGCCGGACAGAGTCGCGCAGATCGCGGCCGGGCTTAGCGGAAGAACGCAGCCCGCCGTGCTGACTGTCGACGCGCTCGTCGAGCGGCGGGCCGGGTTCCTCGCCGCCTATCAGGACGAGGGTTATGCCCGGCGCTACAGCGCGGCGGTGCAGCGCATCCGGGAGGCGGAGTATCGCGCCGCCCAGGGGCGCGACAACCTTTCCCAGGCGGTGGCTGTCAACCTGTTCAGGCTGATGGCGATCAAGGACGAGTACGAGGTGGCGCGGCTCTACACCGACGGCTCGTTCGAGAAGCAGCTCGGCCGCGAGTTCGCGTCCTGGGGCAAGATCGACTTCCACCTCGCGCCGCCGATCCTTGCCCGCGAGGACCGGGCGACGGGACGGCCGGCCAAGAAGAGATACGGGCCATGGATGATGCGCGGATTGCGTACGCTCGCGGCGATGCGACGGTTCCGCGGAACGGCGCTCGATCCGTTCCGCTACTCCGCCGACCGCAAGCTCGAGCGTCGGCTGCTCGCCGACTACGAGGAGACGCTGGCGCTGATCGGCGCCAGTCTCCGCCCCGACAACTACCTCGCCGCCGTGGCGCTCGCCGCCTATCCCGAGAAGATCCGCGGCTACGGGCCGCTCAAGGCGGAGAGTGCGGCGAAGGCCACGGCGCTCGCGACCGAGCGCGAGGGCGTTTTCCTTGCCGGGCCGCCGCGGCTGGCCCACGCGGCGGAGTAGGGCATTGGCGCTGACTTTGCTTCCGACGCCGCTTGTCAGGTCCCGCCGAGCGAGAAGATCTCATCATAGGTGTCGCGGCGGTGGGTGTAGCTCCACGAGCCGTCGGCCTCGACGAGAATGCGGGCCGGCCGCGGGAACGAGTTGGCGTTTGCCGCGAAGAACGTCGGCGAATAGGCCCCGGTCGCGGCGATCATCAGGATGTCGCCGCGCACCGGCTTCCGCTGCAGGCTGACCTTGAGCCGCGACAGCATGTCGGCGTTGAAGCAGAGATTGCCGGCGACGAAGGTGTCGAACGGCTCCGGGTCGCGCCGGTTAGGCTCGGTGGCGACCGCCCATTTCATCGCCGGCAGGCCGACGATGGCTTCCGCGTAGAAGACGACGCCCATTTCCATGGCCAGCATCGGGTGAATGCCGGCGATCTGCTTGACGAAGGCCGTGCGGAGGAAGGTCATGCCGGCGTCGCCGACGATCGACCGGCCCGGCTCGACCACCAGAGTCGGCGTGCCGGCGCCAGCGAGCGCGTCGAGCGTCTTCATCGTCGCGCCGTTGACGGTGACTTCGCCGAGGAGGATTGCCTCGAGCATCTTCTCCTTGGGGTACTTCGCCCAGAACAGCTCGCCCTGCCAGGTCTTGCCGGGCATGCCATCCGGCTCCATCCCCAAGGCGCCGACGGCGTTGTCCCACAGCCAGATCTTGCTCGGGTCGCCGTTCTTTGCCGCGATGAAGCCGTCGCGGATACGGGTGACGAGCGTGTCCCATTCCGCCTCGGTGAGATAGGAGACCGGATAGCCGCCGCCGATATTGACGATCTCGAAGGCGTGGCCCTCCTCTTTGAGGAGCGCGCCGAGTTCCAGCATCTTGCCGAGCACGGCGAGATAGGCGTTGAGGTCGGTGATCTGGCTGCCGATATGGGTGTGGAAGCCGAGCACCCTGACCGGCATGTCCTTGAGCCGCGGCAGCAGCGCCGGGATCTCGTCGATGTTGATGCCGAACTTGGTCCAGAGGCCGGCGGTGAAGATGGCGCTCGCGGTCACTGCGCCGAGGTCGTAGCCGGAGAGCCGGAGCAGAGCGCGCGGCGTTTTCTGCGCGGCGGCGGCGAGCGTCGCCACGCGTTCGAGTTCGGGGATGCTGTCGATCACGATCAGCATGTCATGCGCGATCGCGGCCTCGATGACGCCGTCGTCCTTGGCATTGCCGTTGAGGTCGAGGAGGTGGCCGGGAATGCCCGCCTCGAGCGCCGCCTTCATTTCGTAGGGCGATGCGACGTCGATCCCGGCGCCCTCCTCGCCGATCAGCTTGAAGATGGTGGGATGGGTGTCGGCTTTGCCGGCGAAGCGGACTTCGCCCTTGGGGTAGTGCGCCTTGAAGACGTCGAGGAAGCCGCGGAGGTTGGCGCGGAGTTGTTTGCCGGAGGAAACCTGGAGCGGCAGGTCGAAGGTGTCCGTCCACCACGAGAGCGGCCGGCCGGCGAGGACCAGTTCGTCGCCGGTGCCGTCGAGAAAGTCAGTGAAGTCGGCGGCGCCGCCGCCGGCCTCCTGGGCCATGGCGAGAACCGAAGGGTCGGCCACGGCGGCGACCGCCATGGTTACTGCTGAGGTCTTCAGAAAATCGCGTCGCGAAACAGACATGGCGCACCCATCCCGAGGTTGAACGTCGCGGACTTTAGCGGAAGCCGGGTCCGCGCGGCGTGATCTCCATCATACCTCCCGGCTCCCGGCCCGCGCTCAGAGCGGGAGGTGTCCCCGATCCGGCGTTGCAGCCCGCGACGGCCAGCTCCTATTCGATGACGATGCGGCCCTCGGGCGCGGGGGCGATGGTGCCTTTCGCGGCGATGTAGTCGATCACCTGCGAAGCCATCAGCGTCGCGTCGACCGGGTCGATCAGCGGCTTGCCCGCCTTGAACACGGCATAGCCGTCGCCGCCGCCGGCCATGTAGTCGTTGGTGGCGAGCGTATAGATCCTGGCATCGTCGAGCGGCGCTCCGCCCACCGAGACCGAGACGACGCGCTGCCCGGGTGGGCGGCCGGGACTGATCGTCACCGCCAGGCCGGAGACCTGGGGGAAGCGACCGGCGCCGGTCTCGATCTGGCTGAAGCCGTTCTCGAGCGCCGCGCGGATATCGGCGCCGGTGATCTCGAACTTCACCGTCTTGTTGCCGAAGGGGAGCTCGGCGAAGATGTCGCCGCGGGTCAGCCTGGTCCCGGCCGGGTATTCCCGGTCGGCGCGGATGCCGCCGCCATTGGTGATGGCGACGTCTGCGCCGACCGCCTCGCGCATGGCGTCGGTGATCAGGTTGCCGATCGCCGCCTCCTCGCCGCGCACCGTGGCGCGCCGGCTGTCGAGCGGCGTTTCGGTCACGCCGATCTCGACCTTGAGTTCGGCGTCGAGCTTGTCGGTATAGCTCGCGACCAGCGCTGCGATCTCGGCATCGGGATCGACCGTGGCTGTGTCGACGATACGGAAGGCGGGCCACCAGTCGACCGAGACCGCGCCGTCTTCCACTTCCCTGGTGAGCGTGATCTCGGTGACGACGGCGAAATTGCCTTGCGCCTCAGATTCGGTCAGCGCGACCTTGCCGTTGAAGTAGGCGAGGAGGTGCTCGTCGTGGCCCGAGAGAATGAGGTCGGCGGCACCGGCCCGGACCAGGCCAAGATCGACGTCGATCGGCGTGTGCACAACGGCGACGACGAAATCGGCGCCCTCCTCGCGGAGCGCGGCGGCGCGGGCGATGCCGGTCTCGACCGACGGCGCGAAGCTCAAGTCTCCGGGGCTTGAGACGACCGGGGTATCCTCGGTGGTGAGCCCGTAGAAGCCGACCTTGACGCCATTCACGTCGACGATCCGGGTATCGACGGTGTTCTTCGGCGCCGTGCCGTCGGCTTCGAGGATGTTGCTCGACACGATCGGGAAGGTTGCCTCGGCGACGCGCTTGCGGAACACCTCCGGGCCGAAGTCGAATTCGTGGTTGCCCGGCACCATCGCGTCGACGCTCATCTGGTTCAGGATCTCGATGATGTGGACGCCCTTATCGATGCCCGAGAGCAGCGACGGCGAGATCGTGTCACCGGAATGGATGAAGAAGGTTGGCCCACCCTTGGCCCGTTCGGCCTTGACCACCGCCGCGAGGCGGGCGAAGCCGCCGCGGCCGTCCTCCTCCTCCATGCGGTCGATATCGTTGGTCTGGACGAAGGTGAGGGTGACGGTCTCGGCCAGCGCCGGCCCGGCGAGGGCAAGCGCTGCGGTGAAGGTCAGGGCGCGAAGGGAACGGTGCATTGGGCCTCTCCGTTCGGTCGTGGGGGACGGCGGATTGCACCACTAGCGGCGCATCGTGACAAGGCGGTTACGTTGCAGGGGCCCCATCCCCCCGCTGCCCCTCCGGCAGCACGACGTCGAGGAAGCGCGCTGCCGGACCGCTGAGCCGTGAGCCGCGACGCCAGACGACCCCGACCCGGACTGGTGGCAGGGTCTCGACAGTCGGCCGCGCCTCGATGCGGTCGCCTTCGAGCGACCACGGCCGGTAGACGAGGTCGGGAAGCACGGCGACGCCGGCGCCGGTCGCAACCAGGCTTCGCACCGCCTCGACAGAACGGGTGCGGAAGGCGATCTCCGGCCGTAGCCCCCGCTCGCGCCAGAGGGCCTCGGCCGATTCCTGGATCTCGTCGACGGCGAGCACGATCTGCGGCTCGTTCGCCACGTCGGCGAGGCTCACGGCTTCGCGGGCGGCGAGGGCGTGGCCGAGCGGCAGCCACAGGCGCTGCGACGACTGCTCGATGATCCGCGTTTCGAGCGCCGCCGATTCCCGGAGTCGCGACAGCACCATTACCGCGACGTCGAGTTCGCCATTGATGAGGAGATGCTCGAGGTATTCGCCGATGTCCTCGAAGGCGGCGACGGTGACGCCGGGATAGGCGCGGCGGAAGCGGCCGAGCAGGTCGGCGAGGATATATCCCGCAACCAGGGACGAGGCGCCGAGGTGGAGCTCGCCGGTGAGCGCGTCCTCTTCGGCGCGGGTCTGGCGCGCATCGGCGACCGCCGAAAGGATGCGGCCGGCGTGGCGGAGGAAGAGCTGGCCGCGGTGGGTCAGCGCCACGCCGCGGCCGGAGCGTTCGAGGAGCGCTGCGCCGAGGTCGTCCTCGAGCGCCTTCACCGCCTCGGTGACGGCCGACTGCGAGATCGAGAGATGCCGCGCCGCCCCGGAGATCGACCCCGCCTCGGCGACGGCGACGAAGTAGCGGACATGGCGGAGGGAAAAGCTCATCGGCACGCGGGCGGTGGAGAAACGCGGCACCGACCCTAGGCTACGGGGGCGCGCTGCGCTATCGTCCCGCCGTTTCAATAAGGGCTTGGCTTGTTTCAAAGGGGGAACAATGGACCGTACAGTGCTGGCCGGAACCGACATCGAGGTCTCGCGCCTCTCGCTCGGCACCTGGGCCTTCGGCAGCGATCCGATGTGGGGGGCGCAGGACGACCAGGAGTCGGTCGCAGTGGTATCGGCGGCGCTCGACGCCGGCATCGACTTCATCGACACCGCCGCCGGCTATGCCGACGGCCGGTCGGAGGAGGTGCTGGGTCGGGCGCTCGAAGGCCGGCGCGACCGGGCCGTTGTCGCCACCAAAGTGTACGGCACGCTGGCCGGCGCGCCTCTGATCGAGGCTTGCGAGGCGAGCCTTGGGCGGCTCAGGACCGATTATGTCGACGCCTACTACCTGCACTGGCCCAACCACGACATCCCGATCACGGAGTCGCTGGAGGGGCTGGTCAGCCTGAAAGCGGCGGGAAAAATCCGGGCGGCGGGGATCTGCAATTTCGGACCCATCGATCTCGCCGACCTCAAGGCCGCGAAGGATGCCGGTGTGGTGGTTCTCCACCAGCTTCCTTACAGCCTGTTCTGGCGAGCGATCGAATACGACATCCTGCCCGCGACCCGCACCATGGGGCTCGACGTGGTGGCGTATTCGGTCCTCGCCCAAGGCCTCCTCACCGGCCGCTACGCCTCGTCGAACGAGGTGCCGCAGAGCCTACACGCGACCCGGTTCTACGGCGACGGACCGCATGGCGATCCCGGCGCGGACACCGAGGTGTTCGCGGCCCTTCCCGGCCTTCGCGTCCTAGCCCACGAGGCGGGGGTCTCGCTCGCCGACCTGGCGATCCAGTGGGCGCTGGCGCAGCCTGGGGTCGCCGTGGTGCTCACCGGGGCCCGAACCCCGGCCGAGATCGAGGCCAACGCCAAGGCCCTTGACGTCAAGGTCGACCCGGCGGCGCTGGCCGCGGCGACGGCGCTGTCCGAACCGGTCAAAGCGAAGCTTGGCCCCAACCCGGACATGTGGATGGGGGGGAAACAATCGCGGTTCCGTTGAGGCCGTCGGCCCCTTCAAGGCCCGCCCGGACGGACCGGATTCCTAAAGCTGGTGTCAAAGCTGCCGCCCCTTGTTGCTTTCCGTGGGCCGCGGGACTATATGTGCCCCATCATCTCAAAACGATTGGTTCGTTCTGAGAGTGGGGCCCGCCGGCCCCGCTCCAAGAGGCGCATACCGGACCGGTCGTGGAAGCAGGAACCGGCTTGACCGACACGAGAGACGAGCCTCGCATCGTCACCGAACGTGGCACAGAGGCGCGCATTGCCAACATTGTCGAACCCGCCATCCGCGGGCTCGGCTACCGTCTGGTGCGCGTCAAGCTGTCGGCGATGAACGGCACGACGCTGCAGATCATGGCCGAGCGGCCGGACGGCGCGATGAACGTCGACGATTGCGAGGCGGTGTCCCGTGATCTCTCGCCGCTTCTCGATGTCGAGGACCCGATTGACCGTGAGTATCACCTCGAGGTGTCGTCGCCCGGCATCGACCGTCCGCTCGTGCGGCGCTCGGATTTCGAGACCTGGGGCGGACACCTCGCCAAGATCGAGCTCGAGCAGATGCTCGACGGGCGGAAGCGCTTCCGCGGCAAGCTCGCCGGAGTCGAGGGCGACTCCGTCCGGATCGCGCTCGAAAAGGCCGACGATGGCACTTTCGCCATGGTGCCGCTCGCCGCGATCGCCGAGGCGAAGCTCGTGCTGACCGACGACCTGCTCAAGGAATCGCTCCGCCGGCAGAAGCCGGTCGCGGGCGGCGACGAAACCGACGGCGGCGCGACACGCGCCGACGACCACTGAACGACGGGAGCAACTTAATGGCCGTCAGTGCAAACCGACTGGAACTCCTGCAGATCGCCGACGCGGTCGCGCGCGAGAAGTCGATCGACCGGATGATCGTGGTCACCGCCATGGAGGACGCGATCCAGAAGGCTGCGCGCTCGCGCTACGGGCAGGAAACCGACGTCCGCGCCGAGATCAACCCCAAGACCGGCGAGATCAAGCTTCAGCGCCTCTTGAAGGTGGTCGACCAGATCGAGAACACCGCGACCGACATCCTGGTTGAGGATGCGCGGCGGAGGAACCCGGCCGCCCAGCCCGGCGACTACATCGCGGAGCCGCTGCCGCCGATGGATTTCGGCCGCATCGCCGCCCAGTCGGCCAAGCAGGTCATCGTCCAGAAGGTGCGCGAGGCCGAGCGCGACCGCCAGTACGAGGAGTTCAAGGATCGGATCGGCGAGATCGTCAACGGCCAGGTCAAGCGGGTCGAGTACGGCAACGTCATCGTCGACCTCGGCCGGGGCGAGGGCATCGTGCGCCGCGACGAGTTGATCCCGCGCGAGACCTTCCGTTACGGCGACCGCATCCGCGCCTTCATCTACGATGTGCGGCGCGAGCAGCGTGGCCCGCAGATTTTCCTCTCCCGCACGCACCCTCAGTTCATGACCAAGCTGTTCGCGCAGGAAGTGCCGGAGATCTATGACGGGATCATCGAGGTGCGCTCGGTCGCCCGCGACCCTGGCAGCCGCGCCAAGATCGCCGTGATCTCGCGCGATTCCTCGATCGACCCGGTCGGCGCCTGCGTCGGCATGCGTGGCAGCCGCGTCCAGGCGGTGGTTAACGAGCTCCAGGGCGAGAAGATCGACATCATCCCGTGGTCGGGCGATGCCGCGACCTTCATCGTCAATGCGCTGCAGCCGGCCGAGGTCGCCAAGGTGGTGCTCGACGAGGATGCCGAGCGGATCGAGGTGGTGGTCCCCGACGACCAGCTCTCGCTCGCCATCGGCCGCCGCGGCCAGAACGTCCGCCTCGCCTCGCAGCTCACCGGCTGGGACATCGACATCCTCACCGAGCAGGAGGAATCCGAGCGGCGCCAGAAAGAGTTCCAGGTGCGCTCGCAGCTCTTCATCGAGGCGCTCGACGTTGACGAGGTGGTCGGCCAGCTCCTCGCCTCCGAGGGCTTCGCCAGCGTCGAGGAGATCGCCTACATCGAGCTCGAGGACCTCGCCTCGATCGAGGGCTTCGACGACGATACCGCCACCGAACTCCAGAACCGCGCCCGCGACTATCTGGGGCGGATCGAGGCCGAACAGGACGAGGAGCGGAAGGCGCTCGGCGTCGAGGACGCGCTCAAGGAGATTCCCGGCGTCAACACCGCGGCCCTGGTCGCGCTGGGCAAGGCCGAGATCAGGACGATCGAGGATTTTGCCGGGCTCGTCCCCGATGATCTCATCGGCTATGTGGAACGGAAGGACGGCGAGTCGACCCGCACCCCGGGCGCGCTCGAGGGTTTCGACCTTTCCCGCGCCGACGCCGAAGCGATGATCATGCAGGCCCGCATCAAGGCCGGGTGGATCACCCAGGAAGACCTCGACCGCGTTGCCGCCGAGGCGGCGGTCGCGGCGGACGCCGAAGCCGAGGGCGCATCGCCCTCGGCCCCGGCGACGGCATAAGGGCATGCCCGGATGCCGCCCCGCAACGAGCCTGCGACGCGCACCTGCATCGTGACGCGCGACGCGCTCCCGGTGGAGCGGCTGA
This sequence comes from Bauldia sp., assembly GCA_022841545.1. Lineage (GTDB taxonomy): Bacteria > Pseudomonadota > Alphaproteobacteria > Rhizobiales > Kaistiaceae > Bauldia. Next base: position 14,618 of record JALHRF010000002.1, read on the forward strand.
TCCGATTCGTGGCGGCGCCGGACGGCGCCGTGGTGCCTGACCTTCGTCGGAAGCTGCCGGGCCGGGGGGTGTGGGTGACCGCCGACGCGGAACATGTGCGGACCGCCGAGCGGAAGCGGCTTTTCAGTCGCGGTCTTGGCGAAGAAGTCAAGGTCGAGCCCGGCCTTGCCGATCGCGTCGCGGGCCTCCTCCGCGAGGCGGCGCTGTCGGCCTTGTCGCTAGCCCGCAAGGCGGGAGCGCTGGTCACCGGCTTCGCCAAGGTCGAATCGGCGCTTGCGGAAGGCGGGGTGGCGGCGCTGATCCATGCTGCCGAGGCCGGCGGCGACGGGGTCGCCAAGCTGGAAGCGGCCGCCCGCCGGCGCTTCGGCGTGGCTGCCGGTGACCTTCCGGTCATCAGAATCTTCGAGGGCGGGGAATTGGATTTGGCAATCGGCCGAACAAATGTGATACATGCAGCACTGCTCGCTGGGCCGGCGGGCGACAATGCGCTTTCACGCGTCCGGGCCCTCGCCGACTACCTCGGCGGGGACAAGGGTGTTGGTGAAGCGCGTTCGTTTGAGGATGCTGCAGGTAGCGTGTCCGCTGGGATGCAAGGGAATTCATGACCGAGACCACCGACAAGACGATCCACGTCCCGCAGCAGCGGAAACCCCTCGGGCTGAAGCCGCGCGGCGTCGAGCGCGATACCGTGCGCCAGAGTTTCTCGCACGGCCGCACCAACACGGTGCAGGTCGAGCGAAAGAAGCGGCGCATCGTGATGCCGGGCGAGGCCAAGTCCGAGCCCCAGGCTGATGCGGCCCCGCCCCCGCGTCCTGCGCCGGAGCCGGTGACCATCACCCCGCGCGACACGATCGCGCCAGAGCCGCCGAAGCCGACCCCGCGCGCTGGGCTGGTGCTCCGCCAGCTCTCCGGGGACGAGATCGATGCCCGCGCCAGAGCGTTGGCTGACGCAAGGGTCCATGAGGCCGAGGAGCGCAGGCTCGCCGAGGAACAGGCGTTGAAGCGCAACGCCGAGGCCATCCGCGTCCAGCGCGAGCGCGAGGACGCCGAGCGGCGCAAGGGCGAGGAAGAGGCCCGGCGCAAGACCGAGGAGGCGCTCCGCTCCCGCGCCGAGGACACTGCGCGGCGGCGTCTTGGCGAAGAGAAGAAGCCCGAGCCGGAGGTCGCTCCCCGGGCGCTCCTCAAGACGGTCAAGGAGGGCGAGGCCGAGGACGAGGATCGCGGCGGTCTCCGCGGCAAGGTGAAGACCGCGCGTCCCGCCGAGCCGAAGCCGGTCAAGCGGGGTGAGGAACGCCGTCGCGGCAAGCTGACCCTGGTCAATGCGCTCGACGATTCCGAGCGCGCCCGTTCGCTCGCCTCGATCCGCCGCCGCCGCGAGCGCGACCGCGCCCGCGCCCATGAGGGGCCGCGCGAAAAGATCATCCGCGAGGTCGTGATCCCCGAGACGATCACCATCCAGGAACTCGCCAACCGCATGGCCGAGCGCGCCGTGGACGTGATCAAGCTGATGATGAAGCAGGGGCAGCTGGTCAAGGCGGCCGACGTCATCGACGCCGACACCGCCCAGATCATCGCCGAGGAGATGGGCCACAGCGTCCGCCGCGTCGCCGAGTCCGACGTCGAGACCGGCCTGTTCACGTCGTCCGACGCGGTCGAGGACCTGGTGCCGCGGGCCCCCGTGGTCACCATCATGGGCCACGTCGATCACGGCAAGACGTCGCTCCTCGACGCGATCCGCGAGGCCAATGTCGTCTCCGGCGAGGCGGGCGGCATCACCCAGCATATCGGCGCCTACCAGGTCGACAAGAACGGCCAGCAGATCACGTTCATCGACACGCCGGGCCACGCCGCGTTCACCGCGATGCGCGCCCGCGGCGCCAAGGTCACCGACATCGTCATCCTGGTGGTGGCGGCGGACGACGGCGTGATGCCGCAGACCATCGAGGCGATCAACCACGCCAAGGCGGCGAAGGTGCCGATCATCGTCGCCATCAACAAGATCGACAAGCCGGACGCCGATCCGCAGCGGGTGCGGACGGAACTCCTCCAGCACGAGGTATTCGTCGAATCGATGGGCGGCGAGGTGCTCGACGTCGAGGTCTCGGCGCTGAAGCACACCAACCTCGACAGGCTGCTCGAGACCATTCTCCTCCAGTCCGAGGTGCTCGAGCTCCGCGCCAATCCGAACCGTCCCGCCGAGGGCACCGTGATCGAGGCCAAGCTCGACCGCGGCCGCGGCCCGGTTGCCACCGTGCTGGTCCAGGCCGGCACCGTCAAGATCGGCGACATCCTGGTGGCCGGGTCGGAATGGGGCAAGGTTCGCGCGCTGCTCGACGATCACGGCGAAACGGTCAAGGATGCCGGCCCGTCGATGCCCGTCGAGGTGCTCGGTTTCCAGGGGGCGCCGGAAGCGGGCGACCGCTTCGCGGTGGTCGATTCGGAATCGCGCGCCCGCGAGGTCACCGACTACCGCGCACGCCAGAAGCGCGACAAGGCGCAGGCCCGTCTGACCGGGGCCCGCGGTTCGCTGGCCGAGATGATGAACCAGCTCCAGACCGTCGGGCAGAAGATCTTCCCGCTGGTGGTCAAGGGCGATGTCCAGGGCTCGGTCGAGGCGATCAGCCAGGCGCTCGCCGCGCTCGGCACCGACGAGGTCGCGGCCCGCATCATCCACTCCGGCGTGGGTGGCGTTACCGAATCCGACGTAACGCTCGCCGCCTCCTCGGGGGCTGCGATCATCGGCTTCAACGTCCGCGCCAACGCCCAGGCCCGCGCCGACGCCGAGCAGGAAGGCGTCGAGATCCGCTACTACAACATCATCTACAATCTCGTGGATGACGTGAAGGCGGCGATGTCCGGCCTGCTCTCGCCGGAGCGGCGCGAGACCATGCTCGGCAATGCCTCGATCCTCGAGATCTTCGACATCTCGAAGGTGGGCAAGATCGCCGGCTGCCGGGTCACCGACGGCGTCGTCCAGCGCGGCGCCAATGTCCGCCTGATCCGCGACAACGTCGTCATCCACGAGGGCAAGCTGTCGACGCTGAAACGCTTCAAGGACGAGGTCCGGGAGGTTCCGGCCGGCCAGGAATGCGGTATGGCCTTCGAGAAGTACCAAGACATGCGCGCCGGCGACGTGATCGAGTGCTACCGCGTCGAGGAGATCGCACGGTCGTTGTAGGCCGCGCGAGTATCGGGCTGGCTGGCGGGTCGTCAGCCGGCCGGCAGGAAACCCCATGGCGAGACCAGCAGCCGCCAAGCCACCATCCCAGCGCCAGCTCCGCGTTGGCGAACTGGTGCGTCATGCGCTGTCGGAAGTCCTCCAGCGCGGCGAGGTCCATGATCCGGCGCTCGAGGGGACTGTCGTGACAGTTCCCGAGGTGCGGATGGCCCCGGACCTCCGGCTCGCGACTGCCTATGTCATGCCGCTGGGTGGCAAGGGCATCGACGCGGTTCTCGCGGCCCTCGAGCGCAACAAGAAATACCTCCGCGGAGAGGTCGCGCACCGCGTCAACCTCCGCTATGCGCCGGACCTCCGTTTCCGGCTCGACACGTCCTTCGAAGAAGGGGAGCGGGTCGATGCTCTCCTGCGTTCACCTGCGGTCCGGCGCGATGTCGAGGCCGGCGACAAGGACGACAACGCTTAGCAGCGTGCGTGGGCTGACGGCCCGGTCGTGCCGCCTATTTGAACACCGAGATGAACGCGCGGAACGGCGCGGTGACGGCCTTCTTGGCCTGGTCCGCCGTGTAGGTGGCCGGCCACTCGCTCCGCGGACAGAATGTCTTGATGTCGAACTCGTTGGCCGCGGACTTCGCCTCGACGCACTTCGACTTGTCCTGCAGGGCGAGCGCCGGCAGCGGCGCGGCGGCCCCGACGGCGAGAAGAATCGTGGTCGAGATGGCGATGGATCGAATGGTCATGGCAGCCTCCGCGGGTTCATGTGACCAACCCAACGGCCTGCGCCGACCGATTGTTCCTTCGCGGCGGCGTGGGCGACTTAATGTATAGCATTGTATATACCGATTTCCGGCCTTAGACTTCGACCGTCCTGGCAAGGGGAGCGGTGGGATGGCGGGAGAGGTCGAGACGCGCGTCGGGGACTATGTCGACGCCCATGCCGACGCGATGGTCGGCTTCCTGCAGACGGTCGTGCAGTCGAAGTCGCTGTGGGGCGAGGTGCCGGCGCTCGAACAATGCGGCGCCCTGCTCGCGGCGAAGATGCGCGACGCGGGCGTCCGGGTCGAACGGCCGGATTCCGGCACGCCCGGGGCGCCCAACGTCCTCGGCCGGGTCGGCGATGCGTCGACCGGGCGGCGGTTCCTGCTCTGCGGCCACTATGACGTCTACCCGCCGTCGAAGGCGTGGAGCTTCGACCCGTGGAGCGCTCCGATCCGCGACGGCAGGGTCTACGGCCCCGGCTCGACCGACATGAAGGGCGGCACCACGGCGATGGTGGTGGCGGCCACGGTACTCGCCGCGCTCGGCGAGCCGAAGGGCGGCGAGGTGGTGGTGCTCGGCGTGCCGAACCATTTCGAGGGCGGCGAGGGGACGCGGCGCGCGTTCGACCAGGGGCTCAAGGCCGAGGCCGGCATCATCTGCGAGCCGACCGACCTCGACATCTGCGCCGCGCAGCGCGGCATCCTCTACATGGACATCACCATCAAGGGCGTCGGCGCCCACACCACCCACGAGACCGTCGGCGTCAACGCGATCGAGCCGGTCATCCCGATCATCCAGGCGCTCAAGTCGCCGGCCTTCGCCAGGCCGAACCACAACGAGTTCGGCGCGGAGAAGATCGTCAACATCGCGCTGGTCAAGGGCGGGCTCCGGCGCTGCCTGATACCCGAGGAGTGCGTGCTCACCGTCGACGTCCGCTTCGCGCCGTCGACCAATGCGGCGGCGGTCCTCGACGAGGTGCGCGGCCTCCTTGCCGATATCGCCGCGGGCCAGAAATTCTCGCTGTCGGTCGAGCCGCAGGAGAGCTGCGTCAAGAACCCGCGGAGCCCGATGAACTGGGTCACCGGGCCGATCCGGGACTGCGTCGCCGCCGAACACGCCGCCTTCCGCGGTGCGCCGCCCGCGGTCTCCTGCCACCCGGCCTGGCCGGATACGCCGGTGCTGATCGAGCGCGGCGTGCCCTCGGTCACCTACGGGCCCGGGTCCAAGTACTGCTACTGGGACGAGGAGTTCGTGCCGATCGACGAATACCTCACCGCGATCAAGGTCTACGCCTCGACCGCGGCCCGGTGGTTCGGGGGATGAGGGAATGACCCTCGCCAACATCCCCGTCGAACCCGCCCGCGGCGATGTGCTCCGCTGCAAGGGATGGCGGCAGGAGGGCATCCTGCGGATGCTCGAGAACACCGTCGCCAACGGCGAGAAGCCGGCGGAGCTGATCGTCTATGGCGGCTCGGGGCGGGCGGCGCGGAACTGGGAGAGCTTCCACGCCATCGTCGCGGCGCTGAAGGCGCTCGGCGACGACGAGACGCTGGTGATCCAGTCCGGCAAGCCGGTGGCGGTGTTCCGTACCCACGCCATGGCGCCCAAGGTGCTCACCGCCAACACCAACCTCGTCGGCAAGTGGGCGACCTGGCCGGTCTACCGGGCGCTCGAGGCCAAAGGCCTGATCATGTACGGCCAGTACACCGCCGGCACCTGGGCCTATATCGGCACGCAAGGCATCCTCCAGGGCACCTACGAGACCTTCGCCGCGGCGGGGAAGCGCTTTCCCTCGGGCAACCTTCGCGGGCGGATCGTGCTCACCGCCGGGCTCGGCGGCATGGGCGGCGCGCAGCCGCTTGCGGTCAAGATGGCCGGCGGCGTCTGCATCGCCGTCGAGGTCGATCCGGCGCGGGCGGAGCGGCGCGTCGGCATGGGCTACTGTGACGTCATCGTTCACGACGCGACCGAGGCTATGCGGCTCGCCCGCGACGCGGCCGGCAAGGGCGAGACCCTGGGGATCGCGCTGATCGGCAACGCGGCGGACATGTTCCCGGCGCTCCGCCGCATGGGCCTTGCCCCGGCGGTGGTCACCGACCAGACCTCGGCGCATGACCCGCTCAACGGCTACGTGCCGGCCGGCATGAGCCTGGCCGAGGCGGTGGAGCTTCGCGCCCGCGATCCCGACCGCTATGTCCGGGAGGCGAATGCCAGCATCGTCCGCCACGTCGCCGCCATGCTCGGCTTCCAGGACGATGGCGCCATCGTCTTCGAGTACGGCAACAACATCCGCGGCCAGGCCGAGGAGTCCGGCGAGGTGCGCGCCTTCGAGATCGAAGGCTTCGTGCCGATGTTCATCCGGCCGAGCTTCGCCATCGGTCGGGGGCCGTTCCGATGGGTGTGCCTCTCCGGCGACCCGGAGGACCTCGCCGTAACCGACGCAGCGGCGTTGGCCGAACTCCCTGACGATCTGCTGAAGACATGGATGGCGATGGCGAAGGAGCGCGTACCGATCCAGGGCCTGCCGGCGCGCTCGTGCTGGCTCGGCCTCGGCGAGCGCGACCGCATGGGCCTCGTCTTCAATCGCCTCGTCCGCGAGGGCAGGCTCAGGGGGCCGGTCGCCATGTCGCGCGACCACCTCGACACCGGCTCGGTGGCGCAGCCGACTCGCGAGACCGAGAGGATGAAGGACGGCAGCGACCCGATCGCCGACTGGCCCCTCCTCAACGCCCTCCTCAATGCCGTCAACGGCGCCGACCTCGTCTCGATTCACCAGGGCGGCGGCAGTGGCATGGGCGGCTCGATCTCGGCCGGGATGACGGTGATCGCCGACGGCAGCGACAGTGCGGAGGAGCGCATCGCCCGCTGCCTCTTCACCGACCCGGCGATCGGCGTCGTTCGCCACGCCGACGCCGGCTATGGCGAGGCGAAGGACGCGGCCTCGCGGTCAGGCATCGTCTCGCCGATGGGCGGGTGAGATGGGAGACGACAGCCTTCGCTCCGACACGCCGGAGCCGCTTTACCTGCAGGTAAAGCGGCTGGTGATGGAGGGCATCCGGAACGGTGAATACGCCGGCGCGCGGCTGCCGTCCGAAACACATCTGGTCGAGCGGCTGAATGTCTCGCGGATGACCGTGCACCGCGCGCTCCGGGAACTGAAGGCCGAGGGCGTCATCGTCCGGGTGCCCGGCCGCGGGACCTTCGTGTCGGAGGAGAAGCCGCGGACGACGCTGCTTGAGACACAGGACATCGCCGAGGAGATCCGCGCGCGCGGCTCCGCATGGTCGTGCCGGGTCGAGGCGCTCGCGGACGTCGCCGCCGATCGGGAGACGGCAGTGGCTCTGGAGCTGAAGCCCGGCGACCCGGTTTACCACTCGGCCATCGTCCACGAGGAGAACGGCGGGCCGGTGCAGTTCGAGGAGCGTTGGGTCAACCCCGCGGCGGCACCCGGCTACCTTGATCAGGACTTCACCCGGCGGACGCCCTACGCGTTCCTCATGGCCTCGGCGCCCCTCACCGAGGTCGAGCACGTGCTCCACGCCATCTTGCCGGACCCGCGCATGCAGGCGTTCCTCGATATCGCCCCGAACGAGCCGTGCCTCCTGCTCGCCCGACGCACCTGGTCGGGCAACCTCGCCGCGACGCGAAGCGTCTTCGTCTTTCCCGGCAACCGCTACAGCCTCGGCGGACGGTATCAGGTGATGGCGACTGGAGATCGCCCGGCCCTCGGGTCGATGGCAACCGGGCAGGTTTTTGGAGCGCGTGGCGGCGGCGCCAGACGCGTGGCGAAGGCGCGGCGATGAGCGATACGGCCGTCATGGGCATCGTGCCGGGGGAGGTGGGCCTTGCCCAGCTCCGGCGCATCGCACGCGAGGGGGTATCCGTCAGCCTCGATGATACGGCATGGGCGCGAATCGATGCCTGCCATGCTCGCCTTGATGAAGCCGTTGCGGCCGGCGGGATGATCTACGGGGTCAATACCGGCTTCGGCAAGCTCGCCAGCACGCGGATCGGGAATGCGGACCTTGCGACACTCCAGCGGAACCTGATCCTGTCGCACTGCACCGGCTCAGGCCCGGACCTCGACGCGGAGGTGGTGCGGCTGGTGCTGGCGCTGAAGGTGATCGGCCTCGCGCGCGGCTACTCGGGCGTGCGGCGCGAAATCGTGACGATGCTCGCGGCGCTGCTCCGCCGCGGCATTCTCCCATGCGTCCCGGCGAAAGGCTCGGTCGGCGCTTCGGGCGACCTCACACCGCTCGCGCATCTCTCGGCCATCCTGATCGGCGTCGGCGAGGCGACCCGAGGGGGCCGGCGGATGCCGGCTGAGGAGGCGCTCGTCGGGGCTGGCCTCGCGCCGGTCGCGCTCGCGCCGAAGGAGGGACTGGCGCTGATCAACGGCACGCAGGTGTCGACGGCCTTGGCGCTGTCGGGGCTGTTTGCGGCCGAAGACGTGTTCGCCGCTGCCATCGTCGCCGGCGCGATGTCCTTAGAGGCGGCGCGCGGCAGCAGCGTCCCGTTCGACGCGCGTATCCATGACGTGCGCGGCCACCGCGGGCAGATCGATGTCGCCGCGACGTTCCGCGGCCTTTTCGCGGGAAGCGGCATCATGGCCGGGCACGGCAACCGGCACCGGGTGCAGGACCCGTACTCGCTCCGCTGCCAGCCGCAGGTGATGGGCGCCCTCCTCGATGCGATGCACTTTGTCGCGAACACGCTAACAATCGAGGCGAACGCCGTCTCCGACAATCCGCTGATCTTCGCCGACGACGTGCTGTCCGGCGGCAATTTCCATGCCGAGCCGGTGGCGATCGGCGCTGACCTCCTCGCCATCGCGCTGTCCGAGGTCGGGGCCATTTCCGAGCGGCGGATCGCCTTCCTCGTCGATGCGAGCCTCTCCGGCCTGCCGTCCTTCCTGGTCGAATCGAGCGGGCTCAACTCGGGCTTCATGGTGGCGCAGATCTCGGCCGCGGCCCTCGCCTCGGAGAACAAGACGCTGGCGCACCCGGCAAGCGTCGATTCGATTCCGACCGCCGCCAACCAGGAAGACCATGTCTCGATGGCGACCTTTGCCGCGCGGCGGCTGGGCGAGATTGCCGACAACGTTCGCGGCGTGGTCGCGATCGAGCTGATCGCCGCGGCGCAGGGGCTCGAATTCCGCCGGCCGCTCCGCTCCTCTCCGCCCCTCGAGGAGGCGCATGCGTTGATCCGGTCCCGGGTCGCGCACTACGACGAGGACCGCCGCTTCGCCGAGGACATCGCCGCGGTCAAGGCAATGATCGCCGAGGGCGCCTTCATGCGTTTCGCGGGGTCGATCCTGCCGAGCCGTGTCGGCTGAGCGCCCTCCGCGACGATCCACCATTGCGCTACGTCAAGGAAGTGTCACACCGCTTCGCCACAGTGGGGTCCGGAAGCTTCCGCCTTGGATCGCCCTCATGCCCGTCCCGACATCGCTGGCCGACAAGGCGCAGGCTGCGCTCGACGAAGTGCTGTCGCTCCGCGCGGCGGTGGCGAGCGAGGGCCGCGCGGCCTGTACGCCCTGGCGCGCGCGCATCGAGCGCGCCGGCTTCGTTTCGAGCGCGCTCAACCTCGCCCAGTACCTCGCGCTGCGCCGCCGCGACCTGCGGCCGCTGCAGCGCCGGCTGATGCCGCTCGGGGTCTCCTCGCTCGGGCGCCTCGAAGGGCGTGTTCTCGCTTCGCTCGATGCGGTGGTGGCGGCGCTCGCCGCCCTCGCCGGGACGGGGCCGGCAACTCTTCCGCCGCCGTCCGAACGCCAGTTCTTCCGCGGCGAGGCGCGGCTCCAGGCCAATGCCACCGAGGCGTTTGGGCCGCCGACACCTGGTCGGTCGGGCCGCATCATGGTGACTCTGCCGAGCGAGGCCGCAGATGACCCCGGCTTCATCGCCGATCTTGTCGCCCGCGGTACCGAAATCGTCCGCATCAACTGCGCCCATGACGGGCCGAAGCAGTGGGCGAGGATGGTCGACCACGCCCGCGCCGCGCGCACCGCGACGGGCATCGCGCCAAGGGTAATGATGGACATCGCCGGGCCGAAGGTCAGGATCGGGCGGGTGGTGACACCGTCGGACCGCAACCGCGTCTTCGCCGGCGACACCATCCTCCTTGCCCGCGAGATTCAGCCGCCGCTCGCCCAGACGCCATTCCAGATGACCTGTACGACGCCGGAGGTGCTCGACCGGCTGGCGCCAGGTGCGGCGGTCTCGATCGACGACGGCGTGCTCCATGGCGTCGTAGTCGAGGCCGCACCCGGCGGGTTCCTGGTGCGGATCGCCCGCGGCAAGCTCGGCGGGGTCAAGCTCCGCGCCGAGAAGGGTCTCAACTTCCCCAACATCGATCTCGGCCTCGATCCCTTGACCGACAAGGATCGCAAGGACCTCGACTTCATCGTCGGCCATGCCGACCTGATCGGCTATTCGTTCGTGCAGACCGCAGCGCATGTCGCGGCGCTTCAGGCGGAGCTCGCCCGGCGGACCGCCGACTGGCGGAAGCTGCCGCTGGTCGGCAAGATCGAAACGCCGCTCGCCGTCCGCAATCTGCCGGAGATCATCGTTGCGGCGGCGGGGCGGCAGCCCTTCGCGGTGATGATCGCGCGCGGCGACCTCGCGGTCGAGATGGGCTTCGAACGCGTGGCGGAACTGCAGGAGGAGATCATGTGGGTCTGCGAGGCGGCGCATGTCCCGGTAATATGGGCGACCCAGGTGCTCGAGGACCTGGTCAAGGAAGGCCTGCCTTCGCGTGGCGAGATGACCGACGCGGCGATGGCGGCACGGGCCGAATGCGTCATGCTCAACAAGGGGCCGAATGTCGGCGGCGCGGTCGAGGTGCTCGACCGGCTCCTTCGCCGGATGGCCGGGCATCAGGTCAAGAAGACGCCGACGCTCCGCGCGCTCCACGCCTGGGAACGGCCGGATCCCGTCCTCGCCACGTCGGCGTGAGTCCGGAGAACGACCAAGGCGGGAACGGACGGCCCAGCGGCGCGTTGTTGCCGCCATGACAAACCCAACGCTTTCACGACTCCTCCTCCTCCCTCTTTCCGCGCTGCTTCTCCTGCCGCCACAGGTGCAAGGGCAGGAGGCTGCCCCGCCGGCCGAGCCGCCCGCCGCCACGAGCCCGGCCGAAGCGGCGCCGGAACCGCCGCCGGTCGTGCTCACGCCCGAGGCGGTGAACGCCGCGGTGTTCGACGGCAACCCGCTCCCGGAGAAGGCGCCGAGCCCGATCGTGCTGAAGCTGCAGGTGCTCCTCGACCGCGCCGGTTTCTCGCCGGGCGTGATCGACGGCGTCATGGGCGACAATGTCCGGAAGGCGATCGTCGCGACCGAGTTCGTGACCGGCCTGCCGCAGGATGGGATACTCGACGCCGAGGTCTGGGCAGCGCTTCAGCCGCTCGCCGAGGCGCCCGTTCTGGTCGGCTACCAGATCACCGCCGAGGATCTTGCCGAGCCGTTCATCCCCGATCTGCCGTCGGACTACGGCGCACTCGCAAAGCTGCCGCGGAGCGCCTGGCGCACGCCGAGCGAAATGTTCGCAGAGCGCTTCCATATGGACGAGAGCCTGCTCATCGAGCTCAACCAGGGCCTGGACTTCGGGTCGCCCGGCACGGTGATCGCCGTAACGGCGGTCGGTGCGCCGCGGTCGGGAACGCCGGTGACCCACATCATCGCCGACAAGACCCGGGCGCAGGTTCTCGGCTACGGCGCCGACAACCAACTCGTGGTTTCCTATCCCGCGACCATCGGCAGTGCCGCGATGCCCTCGCCGTTCGGCATCCACATGGTCAATGCCATTGCACACGACGCCGCCTACTACTACCGGCCGGAGGTGAATTTCCAGCAGGGCGACAACACCGGGCGCCTCACCATTCCGCCGGGGCCGAACAACCCGGTCGGGACCACCTGGATCGACCTTACCGAGCCGACCTACGGCATTCACGGCACGCCGGAGCCGTCCCGGATCGACAAGACTTCGTCGCACGGCTGCGTCCGGTTGACCAACTGGGATGTCGAGGAGCTTGCCGGACTGATCGAGAAGGGGGTTCCGGTCGAATTCCGCTGACCGGGCGTTTCGCGCTCCTGCCTCTTACCCCCACGCGTCTTCGCAGCTAAAGTCGGCCGCACGGAACAAGGGGGAACTCATGCATAGAACAGCACTCGCGGCGGCTCTCGCCGCACTTGCCTCAGTCGCGCTGCCGCTCATCCCGGCCCACGCCGCTGGCGAGAAGGTGGCGCTGCTCACGCCGTATCTCGCTGCGGTGGCCACCGCCGAGATGGTCGATTCCTTCAAGGCCGAGGCCGAGAAGATGCAGTGGACCGTCGATGTGGTGGACACCGCCGGCGACATGGCCGCGCTCGCCAGCCGGGTCGAGGATGCGGTGACGGCCAAGGCGAACGCGATCATCCTCTTCTCCGTCGACCCGGCCCAGATCCAGGCGCAGGTCGATGCGGCCAAGGCCGACGGAATCCCGGTCGTCACCATCGACGGCGCGAAGAACGCGTCGACCGTGCTTAACGTCACCTCGGACAATTACGTGCTCGGCAAGACCATGACCGAGTTCCTGTTCTCGGCGATCGGCGAGGACGGCAAGATCGTGCGCTTCTTCCACTCCGCCCATCCCGGCGTCCGGCAGCGCGAGATCGCGCTCGACGATGCGCTCAAGGCCAATCCCGGCATCACCGAAGTCGGCAACCATTACGTCCAGGTGCCCGGCCAGATCGAGGACAGCCGCGCGGCGATGGACGCGATCCTCCTCGCCAATCCCGGCGACGGTGCGATCACCGGGGTCTGGGCGGCGTGGGACGAACCGGGCATCGGCGCCAAGCTCTCGCTCGATGCGGCCAACCGCGGCGGCATCGTCATCGCCGGCATCGACGGCAACCCGCAGGCGGTCGAGCTGATCAAGGGCTGCTCGCAGTATATCGGCACCGTCCGCCAGGGCTTTGGCGAGATGTCGAAGATCGCAGCAAGTGAGCTCAACAAGGTGCTTGCCGGGGGAGCCGCGTCCGAGCCGGAGATGTACGCTCCGGTGGAGCTCATCACGCGCGACAGCCTCGGGGTGGATTGTCCCTAGGTTGGATGATGCGCAATTGCCGTTGAGGGGGATGGCGATCCTCATCCCAACCGCTCATTCCCGCGCGAGCGGGAATCCAGGTTCTCCCCGGGACGAGCGGATGCGGGGGAGTCTGCGCCTGCACTCGATCGCGCCGGGTCCATGACCGCGTCCTTCCTCCACCGCTACGGCACGCTGCTCGCCTTCGTCGTGCTGGTGCTCGGCTTCTCGATCGCCGCGCCGCAGGCCTTCGCCACGAGCGCCAATGCGCTCAATCTCCTTCAGCAGATCACGACTCTCTCGATCGTCGCCGTGGCGGCGACGTTCGTCATGGTGATTGGCGAGTTCGACCTCTCGGTCGGCTTCGTCGCCTCGCTTGCGGCGGTGATCGCCTTTGTCATGCTGGGCGAGGGCTGGCCGATCGTCGCGGCGGTCGCGGCGGGCCTCGCCACCGGCCTCGCGGCGGGGCTGGCGAGCGGCCTGCTCGTCGCCCGCTACGGTGTCCCCTCCTTCGTCGCGACGCTGGCCATCGGCACCATCGTCTCGGGTCTGGCCTATTGGATCTCCGGCGGCTCGAGCCTCTTCTCCGACATCCCTGCGGCCTACACCGCGCTCGGCCGCGGCGACATCCTCGGCGTGCCGGTGCTGACGCTGTGGATGGCGGCGGTGCTGATCGCATCGCAGGTGGTGCTGACCCGCACTCGCTATGGCCGCCGCCTCCATGCCATCGGCGACAATGCCCGAGCCGCCCACCTCGCCGGTTTGCCGATTGGACGCGACCGCATCGTCACATTCGCTGTCGCGGGGGCGCTCGCGGCGCTCGCCGGGCTGCTGCTGGCCGCCCGGCTCGGCAGCGTCCAGCACACCATGGGCGAGGCCCTGCTCCTCCCCGCCTATGCCGCCGTCTTCGTCGGGACCACCGCGTCGCGGAGCGGCACGGCGAATATCGGCGGCACCTTCCTCGGCGTCGCCATCACCGGCGTCATCGTCAACGGGCTCACCATCGTCGGCGCCGAGCCCTTCGTGCAGAAGATCGTCACCGGCGCGATCATCATCGCCGCCGTGCTCGTCCGCCGCTTCGGCATGGTCCGCTCGTGATGCGGCACGTCCTCGTCCTCGATGTCGGCACCTCGGCGCTGAAGGCGGTGCTGTTCGACGCTGCCGGGAATGCGGTCGCCGGTGGCGACGCGGGCTATGGCGCGCCGTCCAGACCGCATCGGCAGCATGTCCATGCCTGGTGGGCGGCGGCGCGGCGGGCGATCACCGAGATCAGGCCCCACCGGGTCGACGCCATCGTCCTGACCGGCACGATGGAGAATCTCATCGCGGTCGATCGCGAGGGCCGACCCGTCCACGACGCGATCCTTTACTCGGACCCGTGCGGCGCCGCGGCGCTCCGGTCCCTCGGTCCGGCGCTCGCGGCGCACGACGCCGGCGCGATCCTTGGCAACCCGCCTGAGCCGCTGATGACTGCCTTCAAGCTCCGCTGGCTGATGGAGCATGAGCCCGACACGGCGGCCCGGGCGCGCTGGTTCCTGCCCGGTGCCAAGGACGCGCTGGCGTTGCACCTGACCGGCCGCGCCGTTACCGACCCGGTCACCGCCACCACGACCGGCCTCATGGATCTCCGCCGCCGACAATGGAGCGAATCTCTTCTCGCCGTCCTCGGCATCCCGGCGGGAAAACTGCCGGAGATCCTTCCCGCTGGCGCTCTCATCGGCACGGTCGCGATGGCGGCTGCAGCCGATCTTGGCCTCGACGTCTCGACGCCGATCCCCGTGATCAACGGCTGCGGCGACGCGGGCGCCACCACGGTCGGATCGTGGTGCCGCGGCGACGGAGATGTGAGCATTTACCTCGGCACGTCGGGCTGGGTGGCGCGGGTCGTGCCCGATCACGACCTTTCGCCGAGCCCGTCCGTCTATCGCCTGGCCCACCCATCCGACGGCCTGATCATTGAAGTCACCCCGATCCTCTCGGCCGGCGCCGCGGGCAACTGGGTACGCGAGATGCTCGCGATGCCGGCCGCGGCGCGCGATGCGCTGCTGGCTGAAGCCGACGCAGTGCCGCCTGACCTCGTCTTCCTCCCCTACCTTTCCGGCGAGCGCTTCCCGTTCCTCGACACGCATGTGCGCGCGGCATTTGTCGGTCTCGACGCCACCCACGGGCGGCGCGATCTCTACTATGCGGTGCTGGAAGGGGTTGGCTTCGCGATCCTGGCCAATCTCGCCGTGATCGATCCCGGGAAGGATGCGAAGATATGCCTCGCCGGCGGCGGGGCGACGAGCGCCGTCTGGCCGCAGATGCTGGCCGATCTCTTCGGGCGGCGGCTGTCGATCCCCCGCGATCCCGGGGACGCGACCGCCATGGGCGCCTTCCTCATCGCGGCGGAAGCGCTCGGCCTTGACGGAGCCATTGCCTCGGACGCCCAAATTGTTTCCCCACGCCCCGACCGCCGTGGCCGCGCGGTGCGGATGGCCGGAGCCTTCGAGCAGGCGACAGCGGCTGCCCGGCGCATCGCAAGGGGCTGACCTCTTTCCGGATTGTTCACGCTGGCAGGAAGCCCCTTCTCCGACGGGTTGCGTTTTCCCCTTCAATTGCAGAGTCTGACAGGGTCCGCCGCCGCGACGGGTCCCGCTTCAGAGGATTGGAGATGAACGGTCTCTGGATAGGACTCCTCGCAAACCTCGGCATCATATCGATATCGATATCGATATGGGCCTATGCGCGCGACTGGATCGCAAGCCGTCAGGAGCCCGTTCGAACCGGCATCACGGTTCTCCTCAGCGGCGCGACGACGATCGCCCTGATGGTGACGCCATTCCAGATCCAGCCCGGAATCTACTTCGACCTTCGCTCGGTCGCCATCGTCATGGCCGGCTTCGTCGCCGGCCCGTTGCCCGGCATTGCAACCGGCGTAGTGGCCGCGGTCTTTCGGATTCTCATCGGAGGCGTCGGTGCCCCCTCGGCGATCATCGGCGTCGCAGTAGCGACCGTGATCGGGCTCGCGGGACACTCCTTTCTCGCGGGCGCCGCGCCGCGGAAGCGGGATGTATTCATCCTGGCAGTGGCGACGGCTGCCGGCTCGCTGAGCGGTTTCTTTTTCCTGCCGGGCGGGTTGTGGCGCGAGGTCCTGCCGGTCGTCGTCGGGCCGGCGCTCGTCGTCGTTTTCGTCGCCTTCGTCGTCGCGGGACTGGCTATCGTGGAGGATCTCCGCCGGCGCGAGACCGCTCGCGCCAACACCGTGTTCCGGGGGATCATCGATGCGCTGCCCGAGCCGCTCAACGCAAAGGATCGCGATGGCCGCTTCATCGCGGCCAATCCTGCCACCGCGGAACTGATGCGGGCCGGGGCTCCGGCCGCTCTCCTCGGACGGACCGATCACGACTTCTACCCCTCGGACATCGCCGACGCCTTCCGCAGGGACGAGGAGAAGATTCTTGCGACGGGTGTTCCTTTGGTGATCGAGCAGCGTGTGGCGCGGAGGGACGGATTCTCCGGCTGGCTGTCGACGCTCAAGGCGCCGCTTCGCGATGCCTCGGGCGGGATCATCGGCCTGCTCACCCACAACCGCGACATCACCGGCCGGAAGCGGCTGGAGGACGAAAAGGCGATCACCGAGCAGAGGCTCAGCGACGCACTCGCCAGCATGGCCGACGGCCTGGTCATGTTCGATGCCGAGGACCGGCTAGTGCTCTGTAACGAGCGCTACCGTGAGATCTTCGCCAGGACCGCCCATCTCCGCGTCCCGGGCACGCCGTTCCGTGACATCCTTCGTGCTTCGATCGCGGTCCGGGAACAGGCCGGCGTCGCTCCCGAAGCAATGGAGGCGTGGATCGAGCAGACCTGCGCGTCGCTCCATGCTCCCGGCGAGGCACTGATCGAACTCGGCGACGGCCGGTGGCTTCAGACCCGGGTCCGTCCCACCGCCGACGGCGGCTCGCTGAGCGTCCTCACCGACGTCACCGCCGCGCGGCTCGCCGAGCAGAAGCTGTCAGAGCTCAACCGGCAGCTCGAAACCCTCGCGCGGGTGGACGGGCTCACCGGACTGATGAACCGTCGCGCCTTCGACGAGACCCTCGAGGCCGAGTTCCGGCAAAGCGTCAGGAACGGGACGCCGCTCAGCCTGCTGCTCATCGACGTCGACCGTTTCAAGGCGTTTAACGACGCCTATGGACACCCCGCGGGCGATGCCTGCCTCAAGGCAGTCGCCGATGTCCTCGCACAGAGCATCCGCCGTCCCTTGGATCGGTGCGCGCGCCACGGCGGCGAGGAGTTCGCGCTGATCCTGCCCGAAACGCCGATCGATGGGGCGTTGAGGGTCGCTGAGGTCATCCGGGATGGACTTATGGCTGTGGGAATACCACATGTCGACAGCGACACCGGAAACCTGACGGTCAGCGTCGGCGCCGCGACCTTTGCCGGTGGCAACTCCGGGACCGCCATAAAGGACCTGATCGGTTCTGCCGATGCCGCCCTATATGAGGCCAAGGCGGCCGGTCGGAACCGCGTGTCCGCAGGTCGGTCCATTCCCCTGAACGCGCTGTCTCGTCGCGGCATCTGACCACTCTTTCGACGTCCGGTTGCACCGCCGGTCGAGCAACCGGATGCGCCCGTGCCGGATACGGATTCGCCGGAGAATTTGATGCGGGGGACGGCCTAATGGTCGAGAGAAAGCTGAAATGTTGTCATGACGAGCCCTGTTGGTATTACGATGGTCAGCGGCAAGCCCTCTGGAGGAGAGATGGCGAAGTCGAGTGGCCTTCCCTCGCTCGTCAATGAACTGGTCTCCTTTCCGCACGGCGGGGAGGTGCTTCGCGCGGTCATGGAGAACGCGCCGATCGGCATGTCGCTGGTCGATGGGGAAAACCGGGTCGTATACGCGAACCAGGCCTACGCGGACATGTTCCGGCGCACACGCAGCGAGGCGATCGGCCTGACGGCGCAGTCCCTGGTCACCCCGGAGACCGTCGACCGGGCGTTCGAAATGAACGGCGCCGTCTTCCGTGGTGAGAGCGACGGATACCGGGATGAGCGCCTCTACGTGCGGGCGGACGGGACGCGCTTCTGGGGCCAGATTTCAGCGTCGATCGTACGGGACCGCAACCGTGCTCCGCTCTACATCATCATCCAGATCGTCGACATCGACCTGCAGAAGCGGGCGTCGGAAGTGATCGCCGAGGCGGAAAGCCGCTGGAACTTCGCGCTTGAAAGCGCGCGCCAGGGCGTCTGGGATCACGATCTTCGCGCCGGCAGGTCGTTCTACTCGAGGATGTGGCGGGTGATGCGGGGCATGGAGCCCGATGCGCCGGTGGACGATACCCAGGCCATCTGGCTGGCGCGCGTCCACCCGGACGACCGCGCCTTTGCCCGCGAGCAGGAGCGGCGGCTGAATGGCGGTGAGGTCGACTATCACGAGTTCGAGTATCGCGAGCGTCATCGCGACGGCCACTGGATCTGGATCCTCAGCCGCGGCCGGCCGGTCGAATGGCGGCCGGACGGCTCGGTCGCCCGAGTGATCGGCACCGACACCGACGTCACCCGCATCAAGGCGACCGAAACCAGGCTTGGGCTCGCCCTCGACAACATGGCCGACGGGCTGGTGCTGTACGACTATGATGAGCGGCTCGTATTCTGCAACGAGCAGTTCCGGCGCATGTTTCCCGGGACCCCGGACGTTCGGATCCCCGGCGCGCGGCTCATCGACATCATCAAAGCGTCGATCGAGGCCGGCGAGCCCGCCGGAATCACGGAGGCCAATGCCCAGGCCTATATCGACAAGGTCCGCTCGGGGCTCAGAAGCGGCGGCGAGTGGGATTTCGAGATGTCCGACGGCCGTTGGATGCATGCCCGCGCGCGCATCATCCCGGACGGGGGCTATCTCAACGTCGTCTCCGACATCACCGAGCGCAAACGGGCCGAACTGGCGCTGTCGGACTTGAACCGCCGGCTCGAGCAACTGGCCCGGATGGACGGGCTGACCGGGCTCACCAACCGCCGCGCCTTCGATCTTGCGCTCGAAGCGGAGTTCCGCCGCAGCGTCCGGAATGGAACGCCGCTCAGCCTGCTGCTCATCGACGTCGATCACTTCAAGGCCTTCAACGACACCTACGGCCATCCGGAGGGCGACGATTGTCTCAAGGGCGTGGCGAAGGTCTTGCGGGCCGCGCTGAACCGCCCCGGCGATCTCGCGGCGCGCTATGGCGGCGAGGAGTTTGCGGTGATCCTCCCCGATACCGACGCCGCCGGCGCGATACGGATCGCGGAGTCGATCCGTACGGCGGTTCACGGCCTGACAGTTCCACCCGAAGGCGGCCGCGCCGCCATCGTCACCGCAAGCATCGGGATCTCATGCTTCTGCGGCGGCGGCGCACAGGGCTCGGTCGAAAGCCTCGTGCAGGAGGCCGATACCGCCCTCTATGCCGCCAAGGCGGCCGGCCGGGACCGCGCGGTCATGGCGCCGGTCTAGCGAAGTCGGCCGACGGAGTGCCGCCGGCCGATCTTCTCGGCGACGGGCTCTAGCCCGCCGCTTCGGCGGGCTGCTGATCGCTCTGCTTGATCTCCTCGCCGGTCGCCTGGTCGACGATCTTCATCGAGAGCCGGACCTTGCCCCGTTCGTCGAAGCCGAGGAGCTTGACCCAGACCTTGTCGCCTTCCTTGACCACGTCGGTGGTCTTGTTGACGCGACCCGCTCCGAGCTGGGAGATGTGGACGAGGCCGTCCTTGGCGCCGAAGAAGTTGACGAAGGCGCCGAAGTCGACGGTCTTCACCACCGTACCCTGGTAGATCGTCCCCACCTCGGGCTCGGATGCGATCGACTTGATCCAGTTGATCGCCGCCGTGATCGCCTTGCCGTCGGCCGAAGCGACCTTGACCGTGCCATCGTCGTTGATGTCGATCTTGGCCCCGGTCTTCTCCACGATCTCGCGGATCACCTTGCCGCCCGAGCCGATCACTTCGCGGATCTTGTCGGTCGGGATCTGGATCACCTCGATGCGTGGCGCATGCTCGCCGAGCTGGGCGCGGGCCTGCGGCAGGGCCTTGGCCATCTCGCCGAGGATGTGCAGACGGCCGTCCTTGGCCTGGCCGAGGGCGATCCGCATGATCTCCTCGGTGATGCCCTGGATCTTGATGTCCATTTGCAGCGAGGTGACGCCGTCTTCCGTGCCGGCGACCTTGAAGTCCATGTCGCCGAGATGGTCCTCGTCGCCGAGGATGTCGGAGAGCACCGCGAAGCGTCCATCTTCCTCCTTGATCAGGCCCATGGCGATGCCCGCCACCGGCTGCTTGAGGGGGACACCCGCGTCCATCAGCGACAGCGATGTGCCGCAGACGGTCGCCATCGAGGACGAGCCGTTCGACTCGGTGATCTCGGAGACGACACGAAGCGTGTAGGGGAAGTCGTGGTGCGCCGGGAGCACGGGCCGGATAGCGCGCCAGGCCAGCTTGCCATGGCCGATCTCGCGCCGGCCGGGAGAGCCCATGCGACCCGTCTCGCCCACCGAATAAGGCGGGAAGTTGTAGTGGAGCATGAAGGTTTCCTTGTAGGTCCCCTCCAAGGCATCGATGAACTGCTCGTCGTCGCCGGTGCCAAGCGTCGCGACGCAGAGCGCCTGGGTCTCGCCGCGCGTGAACAGCGCCGAGCCGTGCGTACGGGGCAGAATGCCGACCTCGGCCAGGATCGGGCGCACGGTCTTCACGTCGCGGCCGTCGATGCGGATGCCGCGGTCGAGTATCTCGCCGCGCACGATGCCCTTCTCGACCTTCTTGAACATCTCGCCGACGAGCTGCGGGGTGGGCGCATCGGTGGCGCCGGCGACCGCCAGTTCGGCAAGGGCCTTCGCTTTGACCGCGTCGATCGCGTTGTGGCGCTCGGTCTTGCCGGCAAGCGTGTAGGCGACGCGGAGGTCGTGCTCGACGATCTCGCGGACCCGGCCGTACAGCGCCGAATGGTCCGCGATCTTCAGGTCGCGGGGCTCCTTGGCTGAGCGCTCGGCGAGCTTGATGATCGCCTCGATCACTGGCTGGAAGCCCTTGTGGCCGAACATCACGGCGCCGAGCATATCGTCTTCCGACAACTCCTTGGCCTCGGACTCGACCATCAGCACCGCGTCGCCGGTGCCGGCGACGACGAGGTCGAGCTTCGACTCCGGCATCTCGTCGAGCTGCGGGTTGAGGACGAAGGCGCCGTTGATCAGGCCGACGCGGGCGCCGCCGATCGGGCCCATGAACGGCACGCCGGAGATGGTGAGCGCCGCGGACGCCGCGACCATCGCCACGATGTCCGGATCGTTCTCGAGGTCATGGCTGAGGACGGTGGTGACGACCTGGGTCTCGCAGCGGAAGCCGTCGGCGAAGAGCGGGCGGATCGGACGGTCGATGAGGCGCGAGGTCAGCGTCTCCTTCTCGCTCGGCCGGCCTTCGCGCTTGAAGAAGCCGCCGGGGATCTTGCCCGCGGCAAAGGTCTTCTCCTGGTAGTTCACCGTGAGGGGGAAGAAGTCGATGCCCGGCTTCTCGGTGCGGGCGGCGACGACGGTGGCAAGCACCGAGGTCTCGCCATAGGTCGCGAGCACGGCGCCATCGGCCTGGCGCGCGATGCGGCCGGTTTCCAGAACGAGCGGACGGCCCGCCCAGTCGATTTCGACGCGTTGGACGTCAAACATGGTTCATTCCTTTTCATACGTCGGACGGACGCGAAGGCGAGCCATGGGCAAGACGGCGAGAAGCTTCCTCGGTGTCAGGAGAAAGCGTCCAGCGATCCTGCCATGGCCGTTTTTCTGTCCGTCGATGGTCAACGCGGCGGCCCCATGCCACCGCGCCAGTCAGGCCCGGCGGCTAGCGCCGCAGTCCGAGCCGCTCGATCAGGGCGCGGTAGCGCGCCGAATCGATCTTGTTGAGGTAGTCGAGCAGGCTGCGCCGCAAGCTCACGAGCTTGAGAAGACCGCGCCGGGAATGGTTGTCCTTGACGTGGCTCTTGAAGTGCTCGGTGAGGTTGGCGATGCGTTCCGAGAGGATCGCGACCTGAACCTCGGGCGAACCGGTGTCACCCGGCGCGGTCGCGTACTCCGCGATAACAGCCTGCTTGCGTTCGGCGGAAATCGACATCGGGTATCCTTTCTGTTTGCAGAGTCGACAGGGATCGTTCCCTGCCGGTGGAACGGCCGGTGCCGGGATGTCGTCCAGCACGGTCGGATCGGATTCCTTCGGGGGGCAGCGCGAAGCCGGCCAGCGAAGGCGCGCGGAATATGACGGAAACGCTCCGAAATATCCACGAAAATTACCGATACGCCTATGTAGTTGAGAAAACAGGTTTTTCCAGTCCCGACCGAGGGAATGCCGCGAAATCGCCTTGCCTCGGGGACGCTATTGGCTCTTGAACACCCGCTTCGGGTGGAACTCGCCGCGTTCGATCGCGCCGATGGCGAGGGTCCGCCCGCCATAGGTGGCGTGCACCGGGTCGGCCTCGACCGGGATGCCGGCGCCGCGAAGGAGGACCGACTGGCCGCGGATCACGCGTGGCAGGTCGGTACGCTGGATGACGACCTCGGGCAGAGCGGTGAGCGCCATGCCGATCGGCATCAGCAGGCGGTCGAGGCCCGAGGCGGGCCCTTCCTCGCGCGCGGTGATCAGCGCGGTGAGCGGGATCATGTTGGTATCGTCGAACGGGCCGACCGCGAGACGGCGCAGCGCCGAGACATGGCCGCAGGTGCCGAGCCGGTGGGCGAGGTCGCGGGCGAGCGAGCGCACATAGGTGCCCTTGCCGCATTCGGCCTCGAGCACCGCATGGTCGGCGTCCGGCATTTCGAGAACCGCCAGCCGCCGGATCGAGACCGGGCGCTCGGCAAGTTCCACCTTCTCGCCCTCGCGGGCGAGGTCATAGGCGCGCTCCCCGCCGATCTTGATGGCCGAGAAGGCGGGCGGCCGCTGCATGATCTCGCCGGTGAAGGCCGGCAACTCCGCCTCGATCGCCTCGCGCGTCGGCCGGATGTCCGAGGTCGCGATCACGGTGCCGTCGGCGTCGTCGGAATCGGTGTCCGCGCCCCAGGTGATGGTGAAGCGGTACTGCTTGGCGCCGTCCTGGACGAAGGGCACGGTCTTGGTCGCCTCGCCGAGCGCGATGGGCAGGACGCCGGAGGCAAGCGGGTCTAGGGTGCCGGCGTGGCCGACCTTCTGCGCGTCGAACAGCCTCTTCACCGAGGCGACGCAGGCGGTCGAGGTCTGGCCCACGGCCTTGTCGATGCAGAGCCAGCCGGAGACGTCTCGGCCCTTCGGTTTGCGTCTGGACATGCGGTTCCTTTGCGCGGGGTTCGCGCGCGGTTTAGGCCGCGCCGCGCAAATGAGCAACAGGCACCGCGGGTCGATCGCCGCTGCAGGTCAGCGCGAAGCGGCGTTCCGGGCGGCGTGCGCGAGGTCGACGAGCGCGCGCCGCAGATCGCCCGGCGTCGCAATCGGCTCCGGGAAGGTGAGGCGGCCCCGGAGCGGGCCGGCGCGGAGGTCGAGGCCGTGCGCGTCGGCGCCGGTCGCGGTCCAGTCACCGTCGGGCAGGCCGAGAAGCGCCGTCGCATAGAGGCGGAGCGCGTCGCGGTGGTCCTCGTTCATGTGGGCGACGGCGCCTTCCTCGGCGGCGACAAGCGCATCGCGCCCGGCGACGTCCGCGAGGATATCGGCGGGCGTGAGCGCCACGATACGGCCGAAGCCGGCAACGAGGTGCCCGCCATCGACCGCAAGACGGTAGAAGCCGAAATCGGCGAATCCGGCATAGCCCGCCGCCTCGGCGTGGCGGGCAAGGAAACGCCGGCGAAGCGTCGGGTCGTCGTCGTGCATGAGCGTGCCGGTGAGCGTCAGTCGCGCGCCGGCAAGCGGATCGCCGCCTTCGCCACCCGGCGCGACGAGGAGCAGCGAGGCGCGCGGGTTGCGCTTGAGGTTGCGCGTGTGGAGCGCGAGGTCGGAGAGGAGGAGCGCGGGCTCGCCGGCCGCGCTGGTCGCCACGGTGACGAAGGAGACGAAGGGGCCGCCGTCATCGCCGAGCGTGCCGAGGCTTGCGGTCGCGGCAGCACGCAGGACATGCCTGGCGCTTGCGACGGGATCAAAGGGTGGCGCGTCGCTCACAGCACGCTGAACCCCTTCACGAAGGGATCGCGGTCGTCGAGATAGATGGTGTTGTGGCCGGTGATCCAGGCCTGCCCGGCCACCGACGGCACGATCGCATCGAGATCGCCCACCTTCGCCGCGGCTTCGACCCGGCCGCGGAACAGGCTGCCGATGATCGACTCGTGAACGAAGGAATCGCCGACCCTCAGCTCGCCGCGTGCGGCAAGCTGGGCCATGCGGCTCGAGGTGCCGGTGCCGCAGGGCGAGCGGTCGATCGCCTTCTCGCCGTAGAAGACAGCGTTTCGGGCATCGGCTTCGGGATGGCGCGCCTTGCCGGCCCAAAGCACGTGCCGAAGCCCGGTGATGGTTGGGTTCTCGGGATGAACGAAGTCGTATTTCTCGTTGACCAGGCGGCGGACCACGGGTGACAGGCGCTGGATGTCGAGCGCGCTCAAATCGTCGAGACCGGCGTAGGATGCCTGGGGCTCGATGATGGCGTAGAAGTTGCCGCCATAGGCGACGTCGAAGACGATGCGGCCGAGTTCGGGAACATTGATGTCGAGTTCGCTCCGGTAGAGGAAGGAGGGGATGTTCCTGAGCTTGACCTCGACGACATTGCCAAGACTGTCGCGGGAATACTCGGCCTCGATCACGCCGGCGGGGGCCTCGAAGACGAGCTTCCCCTCCTCTCTCGGCGTCACCAGACCTTCCTCGATCAGGACGGTGACGGTGCCGATCGCGCCATGCCCGCACATCGGCAGGCAGCCGCTGGTCTCGATGAACAGCAGCGAACAGTCGGTGTCCGCACGGAGCGGCTCGTAGAGGATGGTGCCGGACATGAGGTCATGCCCGCGCGGCTCGAACATCAGGCCGGTGCGAATCCAGTCGTAGCGGGCGAGGAAATCCTGCCGCTTCTCGCTCATGGAGGCGCCGTCGAGCGGTGGGCCGCCCCCGGCAACGACTCGAACCGGATTGCCGCAGGTGTGGGCGTCGATGCAGAAGAAGGTCTTGCGCATAGGGGCTGGACTCGGAGCGGGCGGACTATATGCGCGGATTGGGTCTACTGGAAGCGCTCGATCCCGAACGGCTTGAGTCCGGGGTCGGGCCGCCCGGCGATCAACGCGGCGACGTGGCGCGCGGTTGCGGCCGAGAGCGTCAGGCCGAGATGACCATGGCCGAAGGCGAAGACAATGCGCGGATCGCGCGGGTCGCGGCCGATGACCGGCATGGAATCCGGCGTTGACGGCCGGCAGCCCATCCATTCGACGCCCCCCTCCTCGGGAAGGTCCGGTACATAGCGGCGCATCACCTTGCGCATCGCCGCGGCGCGCTTGTAATTGGGCGGCGCTTCGGGCGAGCCCATCTCGACCGCGCCGCCAACGCGGAGCCCGACGGCGAGCGGGGAGGCGATGAAGCCGTGGTCGGAGAAGAACACCGGCATCGGCAGGTCGATGGGGCTCTTCGGATAAGTCGTGTTGTAGCCGCGCTCGGTCTCGAGACAGATCTTGAGGCCAAGCCCCCGGACCAGGGTCCGCGACCACACGCCGCCGGCGATCACGACGCGGTCGAAGGGCAGGTCGCCACCCTCGCCCGTCATCACCGATATCTCGCGGCTCTGGGGGTGGAGTGCGATCACCTCCTGCTTGAGGAAGGCATCCGCGTCGCCGATCCGGCGGCGGAGCGCCTCCAGAATGGCGAGCGGGCTGCTGACAGTCCAGGATTCGGGGGCGAAGAAGGCCTTGGAGAACTCGCCGGTGAGCGCCGGAACCAGCTTCCGCGCCTCGTCCGCGGTGAGTTCCTGCATGGGTACGCCGTGGCGAACGCGCTCGTCCCACTCTTCCCTTGCCGCGCGATACCCTGATTCCGACGCAGTGATATAGAGCGCGCCAGTCTTGCGCATATGACCCGACATGCCGCTCCGCCGGGCGAGCTCCTGGTGGTCGGCAAGCGCCGTGCTCATCAGCCACGAGAGCGCCGCCGCGGCGGCTTCGACCCGCTCCGGTCGCGCCGAGGCGACGAAACGCAGGAGCCACGGCGTCAGCGCCGGAAGATCGCGGAGCCGCACGGCCAGGGGGCCGAGCGGATCGAGCAGCCAGCCGGGCGCCTTGGTGATGATGCCGGGCCGCGCGAGCGGCGAGACTTCGGCAAGGGCGATGAGCCCGGCATTGCCCGTCGAGGCCGGCCGTGCCTCTGGCGCGCGCTCGAAGACGCTCACCTTATGACCCTCTGCGATCAGCCAGGAGGCGGTGGCGCAGCCGACGATGCCGCCACCGACGACGGCTACTGTCGCCATGCGATCGGCCTCGCCGGCATGAAATGCGCTGGCACGGCTGCCCCCAAGAGGATCGTCCGCCGATCGGTCATCTTTTCGATATCTACTTGGTTTCCGCGCTGCCGGGTGGCGACTCGCCCCGGCAGCCTAAAATAGACCACAAGCGCGCGCCACTTGTCGAACCGCGCGGGCGCGGCGTTTTCTCAGGACCGGACCGAGGAACCAGGCCCATTACGACAAGTTAATCCGCCATGTGGCCAAGTTCATAGTGTTTTCGTTGATTCTTCCGTAGTGTTGGTGCGATAGAACCCCACCGGAACGCGAAGATCCGGGCGAGTGGAGAGCTGAGATCAATCATGTTCGGGAGGGGGAAAAGGCCGGATAACTCCGGGCGGTCTGAACTCGCGTCAGCAATCCACGATTGCCGGCGAGCGCTTGGCGGCATCATCGTCTTCAGCGGTGTGATGAACATCCTGACCCTCACCGGGCCGCTGTTCATGCTGCAAATCTATGACCGCGTGGTCCCGAGTCAGAGCATTTCGACGCTCCTCGGCCTGGCGGCGATCACCGCATTCCTTTACTTGGCGCTTGGCTTCCTCGACAACATGCGGGCACGCATCCTCATCCGCGTTGCAGCCTATGTCGACGAAGTCGTGCACCCCAAGGTCTACCGCGCCGTCGTCACCCTGCCGCTCCGAAACGCGCTTCCCGGCGACGGCCTGCAGCCGCTTCGCGACCTCGACCAGATCCGTTCGTTCATCGCCGGCGGCGGCCCGGCGGCATTCGCCGACCTGCCCTTCCTGCCGCTCCAGGTCATCATCTGCTTCCTGATCGATCCGCTGATCGGCTATGCCGTCATTGTCGGCGCGGTCATCATCTTCTTCCTGACGCTGCTCACGGATGTGACGGTACGGAAGGCGACCGAGGACGCCTCCGCCAAGAGCAGCGAACGCTTCGCAATGATCGAGGCCGGCCGCCGCAATGCCGAGGTGCTGCGCGCCCTTGGCATGGGCAGCCGAATGGCGGAGCGTTGGGGCCACGTCAATCGCTCCTATGAGGCGAGCCATCAGACGGTAATGGAGCGTTCGGGCACCTATTCGGGCATCAGCAAGGTGTTCCGAATGATGTTCCAGTCGTTCCTTCTGGGCCTCGGCGCGTATCTGGTCATCGTCAACCAGGCATCGTTCGGCGTCATCATTGCCGCCTCCATCCTCGGCGCCCGCGCCCTCCAGCCGATCGAAATGCTGGTCGCCAACTGGAAGGGCTTCGTCGCGAGCCGCCAGGCCTGGCACCGCCTCAACCGGTTGCTCGCCCAGTTCCCCGATACCGAAGATCCGATGCCGCTGCCGGCGCCGAAGACCACGCTCAAGGTCGAGAACCTGGCGGTGGTGCCGCCGGCATCGAACCGCCCCTCGGTCGTCGACGTCAGCTTCGCCCTCAAGGGTGGCAACGCGCTCGGCATCATCGGCCCGAGCGGCGCCGGCAAGTCGTCTCTGGTCCGGGTCATCATCGGCGCCTGGGCGCCGGCCCGCGGCCGCATCCGCCTGGACGGCGCCGCGCTGGAGCAGTGGCATCCGGATACGCTCGGCAAGCATATCGGCTATCTGCCGCAGGACGTGGAACTGTTCGCCGGTAGCGTAGCCGAGAACATCGCGCGCTTCGATCCCGAGGCGAAGTCGGAGAAGATCGTCGAGGCGGCGCAGGCGGCCGGGGTCCACGACCTCATCCTCCACCTCCCCGACGGCTATTCGACCCAGATCGGAGAGAGCGGATCGTCGCTCTCCGCCGGCCAGCGCCAGCGCGTCGCGCTCGCCCGTGCGCTCTACGGCGACCCCTTCCTGGTGGTCCTCGACGAGCCCAACTCCAACCTCGATGCCGAGGGCGACGCCGCCTTGACCCAGGCCATCCTGTCGGTGCGACGGCGGGGCGGCATCGCCATCGTCGTCGCCCACCGGCCGAGCGCGCTCGAAGGCGTCGACATGGCGCTCGCCATGGTCAATGGCGGCATGGCCGCCTTTGGCGAGAAGGAAGAGGTGCTCAGGAAGGTGCTCCGGCCGAACGTCGTACCGGCGATCAAGCCCGGCCCGCAGGTCGTCCAGGGGGGCGCCCAGGCGCAGAACCAGCCGCAAAAAGGACGTGAAGAGGCAGCAGCGTCATGACCGACATGAAGGCACTTCCTGTTCCTCCCGCGGCCCCGCCCCCCGCAGTCAATCACCGGGTGCATATCAGCTCCGGCATTCGGCGGCATGTGGTGATCGGGCTGCTCTCGGTCGCAGTGCTGGTCTTCGGGATCGGCGGCCTTGCGGCCATGATTGATTTTGCCGGCGCAGTAGTCGGACACGGAACGCTGGTGGTCGGCGGCAACGTCAAGAAAGTGCAGCACCAGAGTGGCGGTACGGTCGCCGAGATCCTTGTGAAGGAAGGGGACAGGGTGGAGGCCGGCCAGGTGCTGATCCGGCTCGACCCGACCATGGCCGCGGCCAACCGCGGCATCGTCACCAAGGGACTCTACGAGTCGCTTGCGCAGAAGGCCCGACTGGAGGCCGAGCGGTCGGATGCGACCGAGCTGGTGTTCCCCAAGGAGTTGCTGGCGATCTCCGACCGGCCCGAGGTCGCCGAGGTGATCCGCATCGAGACCAATGCCTTCGATGCCGGCGTCCAGGCCCGCGCCGGCCTGAAGAATCAGCTCCGCAAGAAGATCAATGAGCTGGAGCAGCAACTCGTCGGGCTGGATGCCCAGGAAGACGCCATCCGGCGGCAGATCGTGCTGTCGAGGGAGGAGGTCGAGGGACTGCGGACGCTTCGCGGCCAGGATCTTGTGTCGACCCAGAGGATCACCGAGGCCGAGATGCGCATGGCGCAACTCGACGGGCAACTTGGGCAGATCATCGCGACCATTGCCCAGACCGGCGCCGAGATCGCCGGGGCGGAACTGCAGATCATCCAGGTCGACCAGGACGTGCGGAGCGAGGCGTCGAAGCAGCTCTCCGAGACGATTTCCCGCGTCAACGAGATGACCGAGCGGAAGATCGCGGCTGACGACCAGTACCTGAAGCAGACCATACTCGCGCCGATATCCGGTACCGTCTACCAGCTATCGCAGCATACGATCGGCGGCGTGATCAACCCGGGCGAGGAGATCATGCTGATCGTGCCCGAAGACGACAAGCTCGTGGTCGAGGCGCAGATCAGCCCGGCTCAGATCGACCGCGTTCATGCCGACCAGGAGGCGGTGCTCCGCTTCACCTCCTTCGGCTCGCGCGACACGCCGGAATATATCGGCGCCGTGGACACCGTCTCGCCCGATCTCATCACCGACGATCGGACCGGTATGTCCTACTACAAGGCCCGCATTGAGATGCCGAAGCAGGCGATCGAAGAGCAGGGCGACAAGTTCGTCCCCGGCATGCCGGTCGAGGTGTTCATCGTCACCGGCGACCGCACGGTGCTTTCTTACCTGACGAAGCCGCTCACCGACCAGATCATGCACACGTTCCGGGAGCGCTAGGCGCTTCTT
The DNA here is from genome assembly GCA_022841545.1 of Bauldia sp. GTDB lineage: Bacteria > Pseudomonadota > Alphaproteobacteria > Rhizobiales > Kaistiaceae > Bauldia. The sequence continues at coordinate 44,496 of JALHRF010000002.1, forward strand.
CCACGAAAGGTCCGGTTCCGACGCGCGGCCCCCTTCCGGGCCGCGATTCTTCTTTCCAGGAGGCTGTCGTGGCCCGCCTGAACCCACCCCGCACAGCGCATTCAGCCCCCGTTAAGCTCGCGTAAACTACGGTCGCAATCGTTCCGCCCGGAGCGGTCTGGTGATGTCTCGGCGCCCTTTTGTGACCGCGATCACAGACAAGGATGCGCGGGGACGGTAACAGCAACCCGTAACGGGGGTGCTGAGATCACGGATGCGGCGTCGCTGGTGTCGGCGCGCTGTTGGTGTTGTCAGTTGAGGAGACAAGCGATGACGAACATCCTTGCCGGCGGCGTTGCCCTCGAGACCGGTTTCGCCTGCCAGATCGCCGAAGCCGAGCGTCAGGTGCGCTCCTTTCTGGTGACCGCGACGCGGTACCTGGCATCGGGCAAGGATTCCGTCGCGCTCAGCGGCCTCGAGTCGGTGGAGAAGAATGCGCTGTGCATGTCGGCCGACGAGTTCGACCGGACGCTGCTCAAGGTTTGGAAGAATCCCGGAAAGTGAGGTCCGGCCCATTCGAGGCCGGATTCGACGAAGGGGCCGGCGTACGCGCCGGCCCCTTCCGCATTCTCAGCCCTTCACCGCGCCTGCGGTGAGCCCGGCGACGATGTGGCGCTGGGCGAGCACGAACATCACGATTGCCGGCAGGATGGTGAGCGTGATGAAGGCGAGCACGAGCTGCCAATAGGTCATGAACTCGCCCTGGTATTCCATCAACCCCATCGGCCACGGGTACTTCCGCGTGGTGTTGAGCACGACGAGCGGGAGCAGGAAGTTGTTCCAGCTGGTGACGAAGGCGACGATCGCGACCGTCGCCAGGATCGGTCGCGACAGCGGCAGCACGATCGAGAAGAAGATTCGGTTGTAGCCGCAGCCGTCCATCAGTGCCGATTCGAACAGCTCATACGGGAGCTGGCGAAAGGCGTTCCGCAGCAGCAGGAGGCTGATTGCGAGGCCGAAGGCAACCTGCGGCAGGACGACGCCCCAGTGCGTGTCGAGGAGGCCGAGGTCCCTGACCTTGATGAACAGCGGGAGGATGGCGGTCGCGAAGGGGAAGGTGAGGCCGAGGATGAGGTAGTTGAACAGGAAGCGGTCGCCGAAGAACTTGAGGTGGGCGAAGGCGAACGCGGCCGGTGCGGCGACGGCGAGTGTGAGGAAGACGGTGAGAAGGCCGATCACCAGCGAGTTGCCGAGGAACTGCCAATACTTGTGGCGGCCGAGCGCGGCGAGGTTGGCGCCCCATTCCGACATGTCGCTCCACGCTGCTGACGATTGCAGCTCGGTCGGCACCAGGATGTCCCAGTAATTCTGCCAGACCCAAACCTGGGGCAGGCCGAAGGCGTTGACGCGCAGTTCGCCGAGGCTCTTGAAGCCGCCGAGCGCGGTGGCCAAGAGCGGCACCAGCACCAGCGCTGCCACCAGGCAGAGCGCCAAGAGGCGGTAGAGCGAGGAAATCGGGTTGCCTCGAACCGGAGTGCCCGTATCGGCAAGCGTTCCCGTGGGTGGTACGAGCGTTGTGGCTGCGTCAGTCATTGCGCATGAATATCCGCTTGTAGCCGAAGGCGACGACGACGCAGAGGATGAAGATGACGATGCCGACCGCCGAGCCGAACCCGACCCGCATGCGGGTGATGCCGAAGATGTAGAGGTAGGACACCAGCGTGTGGGTGGTGTTCAGCGGCCCCCCGTCGAAGGTCATGGCGCGCACCACGTCGAAAACCTGGAGCGAGCCGATGAGCGAGAAGAAGACCGACAGCCGGATCATGGGCGCCAGACCGGGCAGCGTGACGAAGCGGAAGCGCTGCCAGGCGTTGGCTCCGTCAATCGACGCAGCCTCGTAGAGGTGGCGATCGATGCTCTGCATGCCGGCGATGTAGAGCATCATGTGGAAGCCGAAATACTTCCAGACGATGACGATGAGCACGCCGGCGAATGCGTAGTCCTTGCTGGCGAGCAGGAAGATCGGGTCGCCGCCGAGCGCCACGGACGCCTGCGAGACGAGGCCGTAGTCGCCGTCGAACATGTAGCGCCAGATCAGGCCGGCGGCGACGTCGGCAAGGATGAAGGGCAGGAAGAAGATCATCCGGAAGGTGACGGCGCCGAAACGCCGGTCGGCGAGAAGAACGGCCATCCCCAACGCCAGCGGCAGCTGGATGATGAGCGAGACGACGACGATCAGCGCGGTGTTGATCAGCGCCCGGTGGAACACCGCGTTGCCGAACAGCTGGACGAAATTGTCGGAGCCGACGAAGTTGGTCGGCGTCCTAAGGCCGTTCCAGTTGAAGAATGCGTACCAGCCGGCCTCGCCGATCGGCAGGATGATGAAGACAGTGAATAGGACCAGCGCCGGCGGCAGGAAGATGAGGGCGGTGGTCAGTCCGCCGCGCGTATAGCCTGCTCTCCTGCGGGCAAAGGTTTCCGCCAGAGCCATCTCGCCTCTGAACTCCCGGTCGCCGCGGTCAAGTCATGGGAGTCTCCGGGCCGCGAGGCCCGGAGACTCGCTTGCGGCTACTGTCAGCGCTGGTCCCAGGCTTCCTGGATCGCGGCGGCGCCCTCTTCGGGCGTCATCTCGCCAGCGGCGATGGCCACGGACACGTCGTTGACCACGCGGCCGACCGACGGCCCGAGATCCTGATCGAAGAACAGCTGGTGCCAGGTCGAGCCGGCCACGTTCCGTGAGACCGCGGCGATGATCGGGTTGGTGATGGCGGCGTCGGTGCCCTTCACCGCCGGCACGTAGAAGCTCTGCTCCGCAGCGACCATCTGCTGGTCGGGCGAGGTGAAGAACTTCATGAAGTCAAGGGCCTCGGGCGGCGCCCCCTCGGTGATCAGGAAGCCGCCGATGCCACCAAGCGTATCGGTGGCGTTGCCCTTGCCGCCGGGAAGCGTCGGGAAGTTGACGAAGCCGATCTGGTCGAGAGGAAGCCCTTCGCCGCTGGCCGAGTTTTCCTTCTGGGTGCCGAGCAGCCAGTTGCCCATCAGGTCGATGGCGCCTTTGCCGTCGCCGAACATGCCGCCCGATGCCGGGAACAGCGTGCCGAGCCAGCCCTCCTGGAAGGGCTCGAGGTCGGCGAGCTCCTTGAGCTTCACCCCGGCCTCGATGAAGACCGGGTTCTCGAACCCGCCGTCCTCGCCCGCCTCGGCCTTCTTGAGGACGTCGGCGCCGCCGAGCCGCATCACGAGATAGGACCAGTAGAAGTGCATCGGCCACTTCTCGCCGGCGCCCATGATGATCGGCGTGATGCCTGCCTCCTTGAGTTTCTTCACCGCGGCGAGGAAGCCCTCCCAGGTCTCCATCGACTTGGGGTCGACGCCGCCCTGCTCCATCAGCGCCTTGTTGTAGAAGAGCGCCACCTGGCTGAAATCGTAGGGGATGCCGACCAGCTTGCCGTCGATCGAATAGGCGTCGAGCGCGGCCGGGAAGATGTTCTTCTCGAGGTCGGCGCGGGCCGCCGTGAGGTCCATGAGGTATCCCGCCTCGTCCTGGGCGCGCATCACGCCGCCGCCCCAACTGTAGATGATGTCCGGCTTGTCCTCGGACTGGAGCAGCGTCGGCAGCTTCGCCTTGTAGGCCTCATTCTCGAGGTACTCGACGGTGACTTTTACGCCCGGATGGGTGGCGTTGTAGTTCTCGGCGATCTTTTCCCATAGCGGCTGGTTGGTCTGATTGACCTGCAGCATGCGGACGGTCACGTCCTCTGCCGCTGCCGCCCCAGTGCCGAGGGCAAGGGCCGTGACGGCCCCAAGAAGTGCATTCCGGTTCATGGCGATCTCCTCCCGTTGCCAAGCGCCAAGCGTGTTGTTGTTATTCCGTGACGCGGATTAAATGTGTCGCCAACCGGCGGCTGCTGTCAAGACGAATGGCCGGAAGCGTTGGAAAACAGTGACTACACGAGACGAGGGCGACACGGAACGCTGGCAATAAATTGCCGATCCGGATAAAAGGATTGGCTCGCTAGACCACCAACTCCCGCCACGAAATGAAAACCGCCGATCCCGAACTGATGCGCGCGATCAATCGCTTCCATGTCATGGACGCGATCCGTCGATTCGGGCCGATTTCGCGCGTCGAGATCGCCGACCGCACCGACCTCAGCCCGACGACGGTCTCGGCGATCACGGCGCTTCTCCTTGATGACGGGCTGATCGTACCGAGGTCGATCGGGGCGGTCAGGGATTCGGCGCGCGGCCGGCCGCGGGTGATGCTCGAACTCAATCCGGGCGCCGCCTTCGTCGCCGGCGTCAAGCTCGCCCCCGATCAGATCACGGTTGCGACCACGAACTTCCGCGCCGACGTGATGCATATGCTCGCCCTGCCGGTGCGGATCGATCGGCAACCGGCCAATGTCATCGCTGACCTCGTCGAGGACGGGGTGCGGCGTTCAGTGTCGGACGCCGGACTGACGATGGGCCAGATCAGCGGCGTCTGCGTCGGCCTGCCCGGGATTGTCGAGAAGGCCTCCGGCGTCTGTCGCCAGAGTCCGATCTTCGGCGAGCGCGACGTCCGTTTTGGCGCCGAGTTGACCAAACGTCTCGGCGTCGCGGTCGCGGTCGACAGCGACGTCAACCTCGTGACGCTTGCCGAGCACTGGTTCGGTCACGGTCGCGGTCTGGACGATTTCCTCGTCGTATCGATCGAGCACAGCCTTGGTCTCGGCATCATGCACAATGGCGAACTGTTTCGTGGCGCCAACGGGCTCAGTCCCGATCTCGGCGACCTTCTCGTCCGGCACCCCGGGCCGGAGGGCCACAACGCGCCCGACCGGCTGTCGGCGATCGTCGCCGCCGCGTCGAAGCGAAACGGTGGCGGGGAAGACGCGGGCTACGGCGACGCCGAAGCCTACAGGACCATCGGTGACGCTGTCGGCATCGCGATCGCCAATCTCATCACGCTGTTCGCGCCGCCCAAGGTAATTCTCGCCGGGGCGGCGCTTGCTACGGGCGACAGGTTGCTTGGCCCGCTTCGTCTCGCGGTCGCGAACTTCACACCCGCGAGCCTGGCCGATGTCGCGGAACTCGTCGTCCACGACTGGGGCGACGATATCTGGGCCCGGGGGGCCGCGGCCATGACGCTCCGTGACCTTTACGGTGCGCCATGGAACACAACCGGCCCGGCGCGGCGCCGGTAGAACAGAATCATGGGAGGGACATCATGGACAGGGTCGGCATCGGCATCATAGGCTGCGGCAATATCAGCGCCGCCTATCTCAAGGCGGCGCGAGCTTTCCCGATCCTCGACGTCAAGGCGGTCGCCGACCTCAATCCTGCCGCGGCCGAGGCGCGCGGCGCCGAGTTCGGCATCCCGGCGACGACGGTCGACGGGCTCCTCGCCGACCCGGGAATCGAGATCGTGGTCAATCTCACCGTGCCCCTCGCCCATGTCGAGGTGGGGCTCATGGCGATCGCCGCCGGCAAGCATATTCACTCCGAGAAGCCGCTCGCGATCGACACCGCAGAGGCTCGCCCCCTCCTTGATGCGGCCAGGGCGAAGGGTCTTCGCGTCGGCTGCGCGCCGGACACTTTCCTCGGTGGCGCCCACCAGACCTGCCGGAAGCTGATCGACGACGGCGCGATCGGCCAACCTCTTGCCGGCACCGCTTTCTTCATGTGCCCAGGTCACGAGCGCTGGCACCCGAGCCCCGGCTTCTTCTATCTTCGCGGCGGTGGCCCGGTGCTCGACATGGCGCCCTACTACGTCACCGACCTCGTGAACCTGCTCGGTCCGGTTGCGCGGGTCGCCGCCATCGCCGCCCGCGCGCGCGCGGTGCGGACCATCACGAGCCAGCCGCTTGCCGGCCAGCAGATCCCGGTCGAGGTCGCGACCCATGCCGCGGCGACACTCGAGTTCGTCTCCGGGCCGGTGGTGACGATGGTGATGAGCTTCGACGTGCCCCGTCACCGCCATCGTCCGATCGAGCTCTATGGCAGCGAGGGCGCCATGGCCGTGCCCGATCCCAACTGGTTCGGCGGGCAGATCGAGATCGGCACGGCGGCGGGCGACTGGCGCGCCGTCATCACCGAGCACGCCTATGCCAACGGCAATTTCCGCATCATCGGGGTCGCCGACATGGCGCACGCGATCCGCAAGAACCGGCCGCACCGGGCCAGCGGCGAACTTGCCTACCATGTGCTCGAAGTGATGGAGGCGGTGCAGCATTCCTCCGACGAGGGGCGGCATGTCCGGATCGAGAGCCGCCCTGAGCGTCCGGCGATGCTTCCAGGCGACCTCATGCCAGGCGATCTCGATTGAACCGCACCAGATAGCAGGAACCGGGAAGGAAAAGGCAAATGCGCGAAGCACTGATCGTCTGGGGCGGCTGGAACGGCCACGAGCCGGAGCAGGGCGCCCAGGTCGTCAAGGGGATGCTCGAGGCGGAGGGGTTCAAGGTCTATGTCGAGAACACGACCGAGGCCTTTGCCGATCCGGCCATCGCCGAGATGAGCTTGGTGGTGCCGATCTACACCATGTCCAAGATCGAGAAAGAGGAACTCGCCAATCTAGAGCGCGCGGTGCGCGGCGGCGTCGGCCTCGGCGGCTATCACGGCGGCATGTGCGACGCCTTCCGCGACGCGGTCGACTACCAGTTCATGTGCGGGGGGCAGTGGGTCGCGCACCCCGGGAACATCATCGACTACCGGGTCAACATTACCCGGCCCGACGATCCGGTGATGGCGGGGATCGCCGATTTTCCCTACCGCTCCGAGCAGTATTACATGCACGTCGACCCCTCGAACGAGGTGCTGGCGACGACCACTTTCTCGGGCGAGCATGCCCCGTGGATCGAGGGCGTGGTGATGCCGGTGGTGTGGAAGCGGAAGCACGGCGCGGGTCGCGTCTTCTACTCGTCCCTCGGACATGTCGCGAAGGAGTTCGAGGTGCCGGAGATGCGCACCATCCTAAAGCGCGGCCTGCTCTGGGCCGCGCGGTAGCGGAAGCGGCTCGTCTCGCGGTTCAGTAGAGCCGCAGTGCCTCGGGCGGCTGACCCTCGCGGAGCCGGGCGAGCGCCCGGTTCTGGATGCAGTCGGGCGCCATTTCCATGATCTCGACGCGGTTGCCGTCGGGATCCTCGATCCACATGCCGCGATTGCCGTCGACGCCGCGGCCCTCCTTCCGCGGCCGCGACAGGGCGATCCCGGCCGTTGCGAGCGCCGCCTCGGTGGCATCGATATCCCGGACCGCGAGGCTCAGGTGATTGACGCCGGTGACCTCAGGGCCTGGGACCGGCTGGCCGGTGCCGCCGGGGAAGAGTTCGAGCAGCGTATCGTCGGTGATGCGGAGATAAACGATCCATGGTTTGCCCTCCTTGTTGAGCAGCCGGAGGATTTCCGGAAAGCCGAGCTTCTCATAGAAGGCGAGCGAACGATCGAGGTCGTTGACCTTGATCGCGACATGGCCGAGGCCGTCGAAGATCTTCGTCAAGGATGTCTCCAGAGGCCTGCAGGGGCCGGTTCAGCGGTTCGGGAGAAGGCGCCCCGCCGCGGCGCGCGGCCGGGCGGGGCGAGTTGGTCGCACGGGAAGCGAGGCTTTAGCCGAACACGGCGTCGTATTCGTCCTTCAGCATTTCGATGACCTCGTCGGAGGTCATGTCGGGATCGCTCTGGTAGGTGAACATCGTGTTCCAGACCGAGTCGATCCAGTCACGGTCGCCGATATAGAAGGGGTTCTGGACGCTGTAGTCGGGCTTGGCGAGCGATTCGAGTACGACCTTGTTGCACTCGTCGAGCTTGTCGGTCGGCACGTCGATCCTGACCGGGCTCGATCCCTTGAAGAAGGCGAACTCGGCGTTGATCTTCGGATCGACGGCGATCGCCGCGAACTCCTCCTCGGCCGCGAGCGTGGCGTCGTCGACGCCGCCGAGGATGCCGAAGGAATCGACCGTCACCGACAGGGCCTTGGTGCCGGGGATGTTCATGCAGCCGAAATCGACCCCGGCCTCCTTGCTGTTGGCGCGCCAGACGCCCTTCATCCAGTCGCCGTGGATCTGCATCAGCGCCGTGCCGTTGATCACGGTGTTGGTGGTGTCGTTCCACGCGCGGTTGACCCAGCCCTCGTCCGTCTGACGGAAGATGCGGCCGAGGGTCTCGATCGCTTCCTTGACCGCGGGCTCGTCGAACACGGTCTTGTCCGGCGTGCCGGCATAGAACCGGGTGTAGATTTCCGGCCCGGCGATGGCGGCGAGCAGAGGATGGAATGTGTAGCCGGCCTGGAAGGTGTTGCCGCCGATGGCGATGAACGTGTAGCCGGCGTCGTTGACCTTCTGCTGGTCGGCCCACATGTCCTCGAGCGACGTCCACTTGGTCGGATCGACGCCCGACTTCTCGGCCACTTCCTTGCTGTAATAGACCATCCCGTCGATATGGACCGCGATCGGAATCTTGAGCACTTCGCCGTCGATGGTGATGGCGTCGAGCACGGTCTTCGGGAACGCCTGGGTGGCGCCGATCCTGTCGAACAGCGGACCGAGCGGCTGGCCCTGGCCGCGCTTCATCAGGTCGCGGAAGATGTCGGCTTCCGCGGCGATGAAGGCGTTGGGCGGCGTTCCAGCGATGATGAGGCTGACCAGCGGGCTCTCGCCGGCGGTTTCATGCGGGGTCGATGCGGCGACCACCGTGTGGCCCCGGGCCTTGAACTCGTCGACAATGGTGTTGAGCGCCGCCATCTCGCTGTCGTTCGACCACGAATGCCAGAGCGTCAGTTCGACCGCCTGCGCCGTGACGGGAAGCGTCCCGAACGCGAGGGCCAGCCCGATACCTGCCAGTTTATTGCGCATCATTCATTCCTCCCTTGGGTTTCCTGCTTGTCATGCTCAATGTCGCCGCCCGCTTGCGGGCAACGAAGAGTCTGCCGGTCCGATGGAACGCTGGGTCGCTGGATGCGGCATCGCTCACCCCTTGATCGCGCCGGCGGTGATGCCCTGGACGAAGAAGCGTCCGAGCGCGAAATAGACGACCAGCGGCGGGATCGCGGTGAGAAGCGCCGCCGCCATGTTGACGTTATGGATCACCTCGCCGCGCGAGGTGATGACGGAATTGGCGAGGATCACGGTCATCGGCTTGGCGCTGATGCCGCCGAAGGTGAGGCCGATCAGGTAGTCGTTCCACACCGTGGTGATCATCAGGATCAGCACCACCACCATGATGTTCCCAGACATCGGCAGGATGATCTCGACGAAGATGCGCCAGAAGCTGCCCGAGTCCATGACTGCGGCATTGATCAGTTCGCGCGGCACGTCCTTGTAGAAGTTGCGGAAGATCAGCGTGAGGAGCGGCATCGCCAGCACCGCATGGACCAGCGCGATCGCCCAGATCGTGCCGTAGATGCCGAGGTTGGCGACGACCATGATCAGCGGGATCATGATGATCTGGAACGGCACGAAGGCGCAGATGAAGAGGACGAAGAGGAAGGTCCCCGCCCAGCGCACATTCCACAGCGCGAGCGCATAGCCGGTCACCGCCGAGACGCCGATCGCGAAGATCAGGCTCGGGAACAGGATCTGGAGCGAATTGAAGAAGCCCGACTTGATGCCGTTGCAATCGAGCCCGGTGCACATCGCGTTCCAGGCCTTCCACCACGGCTCGATGGTCCACGACACCGGCAGTGCGAAGATCCGGCCGAGCGTGACTTCGCCGATCGGCTTGAACGAGGTGACGATGACCACATAGAGCGGGATGGCGACGAACAACGCGCACATCGTCAGGAAGACGAGAATCGCGATCGACGAGCCGCGGATCCGCTTCCGGCGGCGCGGATAGAGGATCGCCTCCGACGGGAGGGTGGGGACGGCGCTGCCGGCGACGTCGCTGGTCATTGCGCGGCCGCCGCGCGCCGACGCATCTGCCAGGAGGTGAGCAGCACCAGCGGCAGGAAGATCGCAAGCGTCATCAGGAGCATGATCACCGCCGCTGCGGAGGCGAATCCGATATTGCTGCGGACGGCGTAGGCGTTGATGGCGAAATAGGCCGGCGTCCAGGTCGACTGTCCGGGACCGCCGTTGGTCATGGCGACGATGATGTCGAAAGCCTTCACCACGCCCAGCGACAGGAGAATGCCGCAGGTGAGAAAGGTGAATTTCATCATCGGTACGATGATCTCGAGATAGAGGCGCCAGAACGACACGCCGTCGAGCCGCGCCGCGCTCCAGATCTCGGTGTTGATCGACTTCAGCCCGGCAAGCATCAGGGCCATGTAGAAGCCGAGCCCGTGCCAGATCGAGGCGAGGATGATGGCGTACATCGCGGTGTCGGGCTGGGCGAGCCAGTTGAACGCAGCGCCCTCGAAGCCGAGCCCCTGCAGGAAGCCCTGGACGCCGAGCGTCGGGTTCATGATCCACCGCCAGACCAGGCCGGTGACGATCAGCGAGATCGCCAGCGGATAGAGGAACACCGTGCGGAAGAACCCCTCGCCGTGCTTCTCGCGCTCGACCATCGCCGCGAGGATGAAGCCGAAGACGATGGCGAGCGCGCTGCCGATGGCGAGGATGACGACGTTCTGGAGCGAGGTCATCCACGCGTCGCTGCCGAACAGCCGCTCGTACTGTCGGCCGAAGCCGGCCCAGTCGATCTGGTAGTCGGGGAAGCGCCGGCTGTTGGTGAACGACATGTAGATCGTCCACAGGATGGCGCCGAAGAAGCAGACGAAAGTGATGACCAGCGCCGGCGTCAGCGCGATCTGCGGCGAGGTGCGGCTCCAGCGGACGGCCATCTCGCGTCCCTCCCGAGGACGGTTGCCGGCGGGCCTCTTCGGGCATTCCGTTCCGGCTTCAGCGGTTCAAATATGAACTATGCTGTACTGCTTTTGAACTATACGGCGAGGCCGCCGGAAGTCAACCGGCCGCCGCCGCCGCATGCCGGTCAGTTGCGCGCGTCGAATTCAAGCAGCTCGACGAGGATGCCGAGCTGCGGCTCGGTATCGACATAGGCGTAGCGCCCTCCTGTAAATTCGCCCTTCTGGAGGAGCGGATGGCCGCCTTTCTCGAAGGTGGCGATCTTCTGCTTCATGCCGCCGACCCTGAAGGCGATGTGGTGGCAGCCGGGTCCGTTCCGGTCGAGGAAGTCGCGCCAGCAGCTCGGGTGCTCGTCGGGCTCGATCAGCTCGATCGTGGTGTTGCCCATCTCGAAGAAGGCGAGCTTGCAGCGCGCGTCCGACGGCGCGCCGAGATACTCGGTCTCCGCCTCAGCGCGCGCTCCCGACATTTTGGTCTCGGGCAGCGGCATGCCGAGCAGATTGGCGAGCCAGGCCTTGGTCGTGTCCATGTCCGCCGTGACGAAGCAGATCTGAAAGACGGACTTCTCGTCGACATATGGGTCGTTCATGCGGGGCCTCTATCGGGGTCAGAGCCGCCGGCCGGAGCCGGCATCGAAGACGTTGACCTTGTCGAGTTGCAGCTTGACCGCCGCCGTCGGGCTCCGCCGGTAGCGGTCGGCGGCGCCCGGCTCGACCCGGGCGGCGATGGTCTTGCCGGCGAGATCGAGAAAGGCGATCGCCTCAGCGCCGGATTTCTCGACGAACTGGATCGGGAGTTCGAGCGGCATTACCGGGCCCATCGGGCCCTCCTCGTCGGCGGGCGCGAAATGCTCGGAGCGGAAGCCGATCTTGACCGGCTGGCGATCGGCGGGCGGGTCCCGCCATTTGTAGGCGGCAAGGTCGAAACGGATCTCCGTTCCAGGCAGTTCGGCGCCGACCGCGCCGTTGTCCCTGCGAATGACGGCGTCGACCATGTTCATGGTCGGCGCGCCCACGAAATCGGCGACGAAGACGTTCTCCGGCAGGTCATAGATCTCGTCCGGCGAGCCGAGTTGCTGGATCACGCCCTTGTCCATCACCGCGATCTTGGTCGCCATCGTCATCGCTTCGATCTGGTCGTGGGTGACGTAGACGATGGTGCTCTTGAGCTGGGTATGGAGCTTCTTGATCTCGAGTCGCATCTCGGTTCGGAGCTTCGCGTCGAGGTTGGATAGCGGCTCGTCGAACAGGAACAGCCCGACCTGCTTCACCAGCGCGCGGCCGATGGCGACGCGCTGGCGCTGCCCGCCGGAGAGTTGGGCCGGCTTCCGGTCGAGGAGGTGCTCGATCTGGAGAAGCTTGGCCGCCCAGGCGATGCGGCTCTCGATCTCGGCTGCCGAAAGCCGCCGCGCCGACAGGCCGAACTTCAGATTTCCCCGCACCGTCTTGGTCGGGTAGAGCGCGTAGGACTGGAAGACCATGGCGAGGCCGCGGTCCTTGGGGTCGAGGTCGGAGACGTCCCTGCCGTCGATCAGGATAGCGCCGTCGTTGATTTCGAGCAGGCCGGCGAGAAGGTTGAGGAGCGTGGTCTTGCCGCATCCCGAGGGGCCGAGCAGAACCAGGAACTCACCGTCCTCGACCTTGAGATTGAGACGCTCGAGAATGGTGAGCGCGCCGTAACGCTTGACGATGTCGCGGAACTCGACGGTCGACATGCCCTCATTTCCCTCCTTCGCGGCGCCCAGCTGAACCCGGGTCTTGACTTGTTCAATTCTGAACTGTTTATATTAACGTTAAAACTACACGGCGACGATGACGGAAGTCAATCGACCCCGCGGGGGAGAATGGCAAGGCAGCCGACACGACTCAAGGACATTGCTGCGGTCACCGGGGTCACAGCCAATACGGTGTCGCTGGCGCTTCGCGGCAGCTCCCGGATTCCGCAGGAAACGCGGGACCGGATCGTCGCGGCCGCGCGGAAGCTGAACTACCTGCCCAACCAGGTGGCGCAGTCGCTGGTCAGCCGCGAGACCAAGACCGTCGGGCTCATTCTTACCTCGATCGTCAACCCGATCCTCACCCAGGCGGCGCGCGCCATCGAGCGCGAGCTGGCGGTGCGCGGCTACAGCCTGATGCTTGCGGCAAGCGAAAACGACATCGCCAAGGAGACCGACGCGCTCAACGTGTTCCGCTCGCGACAGGTCGACGGGATGCTGATCTACGCGGCGAGCCACGGCGCGCTCGACCATATCCGGCCGCTCCGCCGCGCCGGCTATCCGATCGTGCTGCTGGTCGACGATCCGACCCGGCGCCTCGACATGGTCAGCGTCGACGACCGCCGCGGCGCCGAGATCGCCACCGACCACCTGGTCGGGCTCGGCCATCGCCGCATTGCCTTCCTTGATGCCGGCAGCCAGCTCGGCAACCTCGAGAAGCTCGAGGGCTACAGAAAGGGCCTCGACAAGGGCGGCATAGCTTTCGACCCGCGGCTGCTCGTCGACCCGGGAGGGCACAGCGCGGCCCGGGCGCACGCGGCCGTGGCCGCGTTCCTGGCGCGGCGGGAGCGGACCACAGCGTTGCTCGCCTCGAATGACCTCCTCGCCTTCGGCGCGCTCCGGGCGTGTCGCGACCTCGGCGTTTCCGTCCCGCGTGACCTCGCCTTGGTCGGCTTCGACGATATCGAGGCGAGCGACTATGCGCCGGTGCCGCTGACCACGGTCCACTACGGCGCGGATGAACTGAGCAAGGCCGCCGTCGACCGCCTGCTTGAGTTGATCAATACGCCCGGCCGGCTGCCGCGCCCGAAGCAAACGTTCATTGAGCCGACACTGGTGGTACGCGAGTCGTGCGGAAGCCGTGATGGCGGTCGGGCCCAGCGCGGCGGGCGCGGAGCGACACGATGAGCGAGTATCCGGTTCTGAGGCAAGGTCCGCCGCGCGCTGCGGATGGTATGCGCATCCGCTACGGCGGCTGCATCTGCGGCGCGGTGCGGTTCGAAGTGCGCGGCGAGCCGACGGTGGTCGGGGTCTGCCATTGCCTCGAATGCCGGAAGGCGACCGGCGGCGTGGCGATGCCTTATGCCGACTGGCCGGCGGAAGCCTTCACATCGACCGGCGAGACGCGCGCCTTCGTCGGGCGGAGCTTCTGCCCCACCTGCGGCTCCCGGCTCTTTCACCTGTCGCCGGGCAAGGTGAAGATCATGCTCGGCGCCTTCGACGATGCGCCGGGCGATCTCCGGCCGGCGCAGGAGGGCTGGATCATCCGTCGCGAGCACTGGCTCGCGCCGATCGGAGGCGCCAGCCAGCACGAGCGCGACCCCTAGACGATCAGCAGGAAATCGCGCGGCGGAAGCGGCTGCAACTTCGGCGCCGGCAGCGTCTGGTACCAGTAGGCGACGGAGGCGACATCGTCCTGCATCGGCAGGTAGCGGCCGTTGTAGCCCCAGCCGAGCGCCTGGACGGTGACCTTGAGGTCGCGTTCGAAGCGGATAGGGTCCATGACATGGAACCGGTACATGCCCATCCGGAACTGCGTGCGGTAGTCCGAGGTCGGCCGGATCACCTGGTGAAAGCCCGCATAGGGCGTGGTGTAGGTGGCGAGGCCCTGGTCGTGCTTCGGCGAGGGGTCGAAGTTGTACGAGCCGCAGAAATAATCCTCGAGGCCGGTGGTGGCGATGGTCGGGAATTCGCCGTCGCCGTCGAGGAAGAACTTGACCTCGCCCTCGCCCCACCAGCCGTTGTTGTTCTGGCCCCACGCCAGGTACATGCCGACGAACTGCCCCTGTCCGGCGACCCCGTCGATCACGGTGTAGTCGGCCTTGTAGGGGATCGGGTTCTGGCGCCGGAAATGGGCGTGGAAATAGGCCGTGTCGTCGGGCACCTCGGTCAAGGTGTAGGTGACCTGGTAGTAGAGCGTCATCTCCTCGTCGGCGATGTTCTCCATCGTAATCCGCGCCCGCTTGCGGAAGGGCATTTCCCAGTACGAGTTGAACGCGCTGCCCGGATTGACGCAGATCGGCAGGGCCGAGACCTGGGCGAACTCGCCCCAGCCGGATGCGAAGAAGTCGCCGACCGGCGCCTCGACCGACGGGATCGGACTGTCGTCCCAGTAGATGCGGAGGATGCCGAAGCGCCAGGTGCCGGTGGGCGTCATCCAGATGTGCTGGATCGCGCCGGGCCCCTCGATGTCGGCGATCGTCGCGGTCTCGCCGGGCGCGATCCTGATCGAGGGCGATATCTTCCAGCCGCGGCCGAGGTCGCGCGCCGCGTGGGCGCCGGTACCTTCGGTCGCCATTGCTGCTCGGCCCTTTTCCCCGGTCAGGTTTTCCGGGCAGATCGAGCGGGTCTTCGCCGTCGACAGGCGCGACAGGTTGCCGAGATGCATCCCGAGACCGTTGAAGCCCGACATGGCGATGTTTCCTTGAAGTCCTGGCAGAGGAGCGTGAGCGAGCGGCCCGGAGAGGATTGCGCTAACGTCGCGCTCCGGCAATCCCGTCGAGCGCCGACGCGATCACCGCATCGACCGGCGGGTTGATCGAGACCCGGACGATGCCGGGTTCGTCGGCACCGGGCGGTTCGAGCGTCGTGAACTGGCTTGCGAGCAGGCTCGGCGGCATGAAGTGGCCCCGCCGGTCCTTGAGCCGCGCGGCAATCGTTTCCCTGGATCCGTCCAGGAAAACGAACAGCACCGGGCGGCCGGCGCGTTCGCGCAGCCGGTCCCGATACGTGCGCCGGAGCGCCGAGCAGGTCACGATCACCCCGTTCGTCGCGTCGCGCATCGCTCCGGCGATCGCATCGAGCCACGGCCAGCGATCGTCGTCGGTCAGCGGCGTCCCCGACGACATCTTGTCGATATTGGCTTTCGGATGGAACTGGTCGCCTTCGAGGAGCGGCATACCGAGGCCCGCCGCCAGTCCCTCGCCGATCGAGGTCTTGCCGCTGCCGGATACCCCCATCACCACGATGGCGGGCGGCAGGTTGTCGGTGGGGGCGGCAGGGTTCGACATGGCGTCAAGCCCGTAGAGTGAAGTCGGTGCGAGGGCAAGCCCTTGTCGCCGTGCCGACGCCCGCTACCACTTCTCGCCGAACGGCCGGGCCTCGACCTCGAACGACCAGGTCGAACGCGGCTGCTGCGTCAGCCACCACGCGGTCTCGGCGACGCCGTCGGGGCTGATGAAGAAGTCGTCCGGCTTGTCGGGCATCGCCTTCCGCGTCCGTTCGAGATCGACGACGCCGTCGAGGATGATCAGCGAGACATGGATGCCGAGCGGCCAGAGGTGGCGGGCCATCGCCTCGGCGAGGCTCTTCTGGGCCGCCTTGGCCGGGGCGAAGGCGGTGGTGCGGGGCATGCCGCGCCGCGACGCGGTGGCGCCGATGACGACGATGCTGCCGGCCCCCTTGGCCTTCATCGCCGGGATCACTTCCTGCGCGACCAGGAACAGGCCGAGCGCATTCACCCGCCACGTCGCCTCGAAGGCCTGCGGCGTAAGGTCGTCGATCGTGCCCCAGCTTCCGGAACCGGCATTGAAGGCGACGACATCCACCTCGCCAAGATCGGCGCGGATCGCAGCGAAGGCAGCCTTGACCGAGGCTTCGTCGGCGACGTCGCAGGCATAGGCATTCGCGTCGCCGAGTTCCGCCGCGAGGCTTTCGCTGGTGTCGCCGCTCCGGGCGAGGAGAGCGACGGCATAGCCTTCCTTGGCGAAACGCCGCGCCAGCGCCGCCCCGTTGCCCGGCCCAACACCGACGACCGCGCAGATCGGTCTCATGCTGATGCTCCCCGTATCGCCTGGCCCCGGGCGCGCCGTTTGGTGGGCGACCGGTCGGCGTGCTCCGCCTAGAACCGGTCGAGCAGGCGTTCGAGATAATCCCGCTCCAGCACCGAACGTCCGGGATCGCCGAGCCGCTTCCGGATCGCCTCGAGAATCTCGCGGGCGCGCTGGATGTCGATCTCGTCCGGCACCTTGACCGTCGTGCCGAGGTCGGGGCCGATGGTGCGCTGCGGGCGGCCGAGCGGGTCCTCATTGGGCATCTGCTGGCCGCCGGGATTCCCGTTCATGCCGGGCCCCTGGTTGGCGAATTGCTGTGCCATCCCCTGCGCCCCCTCGCGCAGTGCCTGGAGCGCATCGCCCTGGTTGCCGACGGCCTGTCCCGGCTGGCCCTCGCCGAGCGCACCGGTAGCCCGGCCCATGGCCTCGCCCGCCTCGCCGAGCTGACCGTTGGGCTCCATGCCCATGCCTTCCATCTGCTCCATCAGCTCCTGCAGCGCCTGTTCGAGGCCCTGCTGCTGTTCTCCCAGCCGGCGAAGTGCCTCCGCCATTTCCTCGGGCGTCATCGGCTCGCCGTCCTCGCCCATGCCGCGCTGCGCGCGGTGGGTCTCGTCCATCAGCTCCTGCTGGCGGCGGATCATGTCGGCGAGCTCGTTCATGCTCTGCATCATCTCGTCGCCCCCTTGCTGGTCGCCGGGCATCGGACGTCCGGCCTGGAGGTTTTCGAGCATGTTCTGGAGTTCGGAGAGAAGCTGCCGGGCGGCGTCCTTCGCGCCGTTCCTCGAAAGGTTCTCGATCTGGTCGAGCATCCGTTCCAGGTCCTGCGAGCGGAGCATCTGGGTGTCGGGGCTCTGCGGCAGGTTCGCCATGTTGGGGTTGCGCCGCGCCTCCTCGGCAAGCGCCTGCAGGAATTCCTGCATCGCCTGCCGAAGCTCGTCGGTGAGCCGGGCGATCTCCTCGTCCGACGCGCCGTTCTCAAGCGCCTCGCGAAGCGCCTCTTGCGCGTCGCGGAGGGCCTGGGCGGCGAGGGACAGGTCGCCGTCCTCGATGCCGAGCGCCACCGACCAGAGATAATCGACCATCTCGCGGAGGTCGTCGTCGTTCCGCGCGTTCTGGAGGCGGTGATAGGCGCTCCGAAGCGCCAGGTAGTTGCCGATTTCGTCGTAACTGTCCTCGGGCGCCAGCGTGAGTGCATCCAGCGCGTCGCCGACCGTCGGCGCCGCGTTGGCGTCCATGGCCAGCTTTGCCCGCTGCTCGACCACGGCCTTGGCGAGGGGGTTGGTGAACCGCCGCGCGGGAAGCGTCAGCTCCATCGGCTCGCTGCGCCCCTCCTGCTCGGCTTCGTCACGGGCGACCAGCGTCATCTTCACTTTCGCGCCGGCCCAGGGGTGCGAGGTGAGGTCGCGGATCGTCTCCGATGCGCCGTCACGGGTGCGCAGCTGCGGCAGGGACAAGGGGACCTGAGGCGCTTCGAACAGCGGTCGCGCTTCTACGCCGCTTGCGGCATCGTCTAGCGGGGCGATCTCCGCGCTCCCTGCGACCACGCCATAGTCGTCCTTGAGCGAATAGGTGAGGGCGAGAGCGCCGCTCCTGGCCGGGGCTGGCGGCTTGAGAAAAGCGATCTCCGGCGCGAGGTCGGGCTCGACGGCGAAGCGCCACGACATGACTTCGCGCTCGCCCTTGCGCACCACGACGTCAACCCCCGTGCTGAGTTCGACAAGCCGCTCGACCGGCTGCCCTTCGCCGGCCGTGGTGGCGGCGTCAGCCTCGGCCACGGCGATCCCGGCGGGCGCTTCGACGCCTTCATCGACGCTCACCACCTCGAGGTCGTTGGAGCCGCCGGTCCTGACGGTGACCACGCTACCCACCGGCACCGAATACTCGGAGCCCGAAGGCTTGGCGGCATCGCCGGTGAGGAAGATCGGGGGGCGCGAGGTATAGGCGGGCGGCGTCACCCAGGCATCGATCCGGGCGACGGTCGCCGCCACCGGCTCGCCGCCGCGGAAGGCTTCGCTGAGCTTGTCGAGCCGCTCCGGCCCAGCATAGACGAAGCCGACGACAAACAGGAGGATCGCGAGGAACCGGACCGCCCACGGGTCGCGCCGCGCAAGGCCGGGCGATGGTAATCCGGCCTTGAGGCTGTCCAGCGCGGCAAGCAGCCGTTCACGGTGCGCAAGCCATAGCGCCTGGGCGGCGGGGTCGTGGGCGCCGACCGCGATCGTGTCGTCGAAGGCGGTGGCGGGCCGGTGAAGGGTTCCGGTCGCCTGCTCGACGCGGAGCAGCGCCGCTGCGCGCGCCGGGGCGCGGAGACGGAAGGCGCGCACCGCGAGCCAAACCGCGGCGACGGCGAATCCGACGAGGACGACGATGCGAACGGGGTCGGAAACGACCCGCCACAGGCCGAACCATGAGAGGACAGCGAACAGCCCGGCCAGCACCAGAACCGGCGCGATCACCGGCCAAACCGACTCCCACAGGATGACGAGCCGGGCGCGCATGATGGCGCGCTCGATTCGGCGCCTGGTTTCAGCCTCGAGGCCGCGGGAAACGCCGTGCACGCCACTCTCCTCGGCCCTGGCCATTCGCCAACCGCCTTTCGCCGCTCTTGTCCCCCATCGAAACTCTAGCACAGAGTTAGGGGAAATCGAGGCGGCGCCAAGGGTTGGCCGTCATTTATCCGCGAGGCCCGGGCTGTGGCGCTTGGGTTCGGCCGCGAAGTCGTTTCGGCCTGTTGACCGCGCTTGCCGTCGCCGCGACCATCGGCATCGACCCTCGATGGAGAATCCTATGCGTCGCATGGTCTTTTTGGCCGCTGCCCCTCTGGCGGCCCTCTTCGCGCTTCCATCCCAAGCGGTCGACCGCAACGTCTCCTTCATCAACGAGACCGGCCGGGACATCGCTTTCGTCGGCTTCAATCCACCCGGCGACGAAGACTGGAACGACAACGAGACTGGCGATCTGCTCGAAAGCGGCGACGACGAGTACGTCAAGTTCAACCCGGCCGATCACGGTTGCACCTGGAACATCAGGGTCGTCTATGCCGACGACGAGAGCGCGGTGCGCCTCGACGGCATCGATCTCTGTGTGATCGCCGACATCACGTTGTACGACGACGGCGACTCCGGAGAAACGACCTACGAGACGGAGTAGCCCGGGGCTCGCACCGTGGGCCACTCAGGTGCGGCCGGTCAGCCAGGGGGCGATCCGGTCCATCCCAATCAGTTCGTCATAGGTCTGGCGCGGCCGGACGATCGCATAGTCCCCGCCATTGACGAGGACCTCCGGCAGGAGAGGCCGCGTGTTGTAAGTCGAGGCCTGGACCGCGCCATAGGCGCCGGCGGTCATGATGGCGAGGAGATCGCCGGACTCGACCTCGGGCAACCTGCGGTCGAGGGCAAGGTAATCGCCGGTCTCGCAGACCCCGCCGACGACATCGGCAACGATCCGCGGGTGGCGGGGCTCGGGCTTCCGGACCGGCTGGATGTCGTGATGGGCGTCATAGAGCGTCGGACGGATCAGGTCGTTCATGGCCGCGTCGACCACCACGAAGGTTTTGAACGCCCCGCGCTTGACGTAAACCACTTCGGTCACGAGCACCCCGGCATTGCCGACGAAGACCCGGCCCGGCTCGAACAGGATGCGGCAGCCGAGGTTGCCGAGGCGGCGGCGGACGATCTCGCCATAGGCGGCCGGCGCGGGCGGCGGCGGTTCGTCCAGCCGGTACGGAATGCCGAGGCCGCCGCCGGCATCGACATGGTCGATGACGTGACCATCCGCGCGGAGGTCGCGAACCAGGTCGGCGAGGAGGCCGTAGGCCTGGTCGAAGGGGGCGAGGTCGGTGATCTGGCTGCCGATATGCATGTCGACGCCCGAGAGGACGATGCCGGGCAGCTTCGCCGCCTGGGCATAGACCTCGCGGGCGCGGAGCCAGGGGATGCCGAACTTGTTCTCGGCCTTCCCCGTGGTGATCTTGTGATGGGTCTTCGCGTCGACATCCGGGTTCACCCGGATGGCGACGTTTACCGTCCGCCCCTTCGCCGCGGCGATCTCCGAGATGACGGCGATTTCGGGCTCCGATTCGGCATTGAAGCAGTAGATGCCGGTTTCAACCGCGAAGGCGATCTCGCGCGCCGTCTTGCCGACCCCCGCAAACACAATCCTCTCCGGCGGGCATCCCGCGGCGATCGCGCGGCGGAGTTCACCCTCGGACACAACGTCGCAGCCTGCCCCCTCGGCGACCAGCGTGCGGATCACCGACTGGTTGGAGTTCGCCTTCATAGCGTAACAGATCAGCGTGTCGAGCCCGGTGAAGGCGTCGCGGAAGGCGCGATAATGCCTGACGAGCGCGGTGGCGGAGTAGCAGTAAAGAGGGGTCCCTACAGCTAAGGCGATGTCGGCCAAGCTGACGTCCTCGGCGTGGAGCACGCCGGCACGGTAGTGGAAGTGATGCACGGATGCTCCGCTAGAGCAGAAAGTCGAGCGGGAAGCCTCGGTTCGGCTTGCCGGCGTCGGCGGGGCTGGCGTTCGGATCCGGTGTGGTGACGTCGGCCTTGGGCGGCGGCTCGAGCGGGCCCTTCCGGCCGCAAGCGCTGAGCCCGATGGCCGAAATCAGCACGGCCGCGAGCGCGGCGCGAAAAATGACCCGACGATCGTTAGGCGCCACGGCAGAACCCCCTCACTCTCCCCAAGACGGGCCGCGTCCGACCCTGTTCGCCGGACGACGCGTGCTTTCCTAACACAACACAGCGACTCGCGCACCCCGTTCGCAGCGTGAAATGGAACCCTCAAGGGCTGGGCGCATTAAAGATCGATCCGCCCGCACCTGCCATCACCGATTAATGACGAGCACATCTCCCCCAGTCCAGTCTGTGTCCGAAAAAGGGAGGGTTGAGCCCGCTGCCACGGGTTGATTCGTGGTGGCTGACCGCGTGGGCTCGACACCATTAGAACGACTTCAAATTGCAGTGAGCAATTGCAGTGTCGTCTCGCAAGCGCAATACGGGAATACCAAATCTCGTTTCCCGGCCTACTTAGTTGCGGAGCGGCGAACTCTTCGACACTCCCCTGATTTGGGCAATCACAAGGGACAAGCGATTGACACAGACTCTTCCCGACCAAGAACTGGCCGAAAAAATCGCGGCCCTGGTTCAAGGCGGTCATCTCGATCGTGGCGAGCCAGCCTATGGCGTTGCACTCGCCGCGATTGACCTTGGCTACGAACGCATGACACGGGCACAGAAGCGCCTTTACGATCGCACGGTGGTTCCGGCGCTTGCCGGGCTCGAGTCCGGAACGCTTCCGGCAAACGTGGTCGCCGCCGCGTCCGCGCCGAGGCCCCCCCGCGAGGCGCCGCGCCACATCGAGGCCGGCGACGGCTGGAAGCCGATCCGCGAGGCGCCGGAGGACCGCGACGTCCAACTCGCCACGATTGTCGGTGGCGAACCGAGCGCGCTCGCTTTTGCTTGCCGGCGTGAGAACCGGACGTGGGTCAATTCGGCGACGCGGAAGCCGATCTACGTCCGTCCGAGCCACTGGCGGGAGTGGATCGGCTGAAGCGTGGAGAAACGCCCGCCGTCATGGCCGGCGGGCGTAGTCCTTGTCACAGCCAGCTATTGCGCGCCGAAAGCCGACGGGACTGCCTTCGTCACTACCGGCGGATTCCACTTGCCGGTGAGGGCGTCTGACCGGGGAGCATAAAGCCGCATGGTCAGGTTGAACGGGCCCTTCGGCGCCGGCAGCCAGTTCGCCTCGAGGTCGGTGCCGGGGCTCTCCGCCTGGAAGTAAAGGTCAAGCGAGCCGTCGCCGTTGAACTTGAACGGCATCCAGCTGCTCACCGCGAAGCGGTTCAGGCTGTTGGGCACCTGAAACCCGTCCTGGTCGTAGAGGGTGATCGACCAGAACCCGTCCACGGGCGGAATCTCGCTCTTCTCGAAGTGGATGGTGTAGTCGTTCGTGCCGTCGAGCGCCTGACCGTTCGAATCGGCGAGGTTGAGCGGGTAGATTGCATCCTCGGGCAGGTTGGCGCCGAGACCCTGCTGGGCGACGATGGCGCGCTTCAGGTAGTAGTTGCCGTAGACGCCCATGGTGTCGGTGTTCATCGACCAGCCATTGGCGACGCGGGCCAGCGTCGGGATCTTCCACTTCATCAGTGCCTGGGCGTCGGCGGGAGCCTTCTCGAGTGCGGCGCTGATCGCCGGGTCGAGCTTCGAGAGGTCGAAGTCCTTGCCGACCTCGAAGCCGATGCGCTCGAGGCGAGCGATGATCGGCTGGTCGGTGATGTGCGGCGGAACCGTCTTCAGGAGCCGCGCGGCATAGGCGAAGTAGTCGGCCGCCGACATCGTGTCGACCGTGGTCTTGGGCGGGGTCTTCACGTCGACCGAGGGGTCGGGCTTGTAGGGCGGCGGCGTGTAGGCCGTGCTCCAGGCCGAGAGCGGCGTGATCTTGTAGCCGTCCTGGATGGTGTTGACCGCGGCGTAGTCGGCGGGGCCGTCGGTCTTGGTCCGGCCGATGATCCAGACATAGGGGGTCGGCGCGTCGATCTTCTCGACGCCCTCGGGCACGCTGCCCTGCCAGCCGGGCGGCGCGATCAGGAAGTCCCCGGCCCCGGTGCCCGTGGTGCGCCACCCGGGCGAAGCGAACACGTCGGTCCACATGTCGAGCATGGGCAGGAGGTAGTAGCGGCCGCCGGTGTCGGGCGCCGAGACGATCATCGGCTCTTTGCTCAGGTCGAGCCAGCCGCTGGAATAGAGCGTGTCGAAGTTTGGGCGCACCACCGCCTTCATGTCCGCGGGCGGGAACTCACGGAGATTGGTGAAGGCGTTCATCGGGCCGCCGATGCCCGACCCCTCCGGCGAGTTGGTGAGCTGGAGCCGCGTCACATCCATGGTGATCAGAGGATAGAAATAGACATAGGCGTCGACGCCGATGGCGTGCGCTTCATCCGGGGTAATGCTGGGCCCCGCGGCGAATGCGGGTTGGGCCAAGGCCGTTGCGGCGGCAACGGCGAGGGCAGCTGCAGTCGTCTTCATGTGGCACATTCTCCCTTGTTGCATGAGCCCATCTATCAGGGGTGATCAAACAGAAAACTCGCAGGAGCAGTCGCCGCGGAAGCGCCCGGGAGACGGACACCAAGGCCCGCCTCCCGGGCGACCGAACCGCCCTTAGTAGATGCCAGGGCCGCGCAGCCCGACACCGACGCCGTGGAAGCCGGGGCCGACGCCGCCCCCGACTCCGATCCAGTCGATGAACAGCGAACTCGCCTCGCCCGCCGTAGGCATAGCGCCGTCGATCAGCTTGTAGCTGTACACAAGGTCGGCGCCGTCGAGTTTGGGATTGCTGATCTCGATCACGGCGAGCGTGTTGTTGTCCTTGCCGGGCTCGTAGACCGACAGCGTCGCATTTGGCGGATCGGCGCCGAAATTGTCGGCCCCGGCCTTGGCGGTCCACTCCGCCATGAAGGCGTCCATCTTGACGTGGCCGGCGATCCGCTCGGGCCGGTCGGCGAAGTAGAGCGTCTGCGGGCCGACATCGACCAGGCGCAGCGTCTGTGCGGCCGTGTCGATTTCGACCCTGTCGGCGGTCTGCACGAACATCAGCTGCGGCTTGGCCTCCTCGGCGGCCGCGACGGTGGGGAGGACGAGGGGCAGGGCGAGGAGGGCTAGGGACAGGCGCATGGTGGTTCTCCGCGATCGGTGAAGTGAGGACTGGGGGACGGTCACGCGGCGGATCGGCCGGCCGGCTCCGGCGGGCACCGCATGTCAGTCAGGCGGGTCGTTTCCGGGACCGCCGCCCCGGACATGTCTGTCAGAGGCGGCGCCTGCGGTGGCTTTTTGGTGGCAGCCCGCCTATTGCGGCCCGGGCTGGACGTGCTTGATGTCGCTCCCGTCGACCGCGGTCGCGCTGCCGGCGGCGCCGTCGGTCGCGGCCGCCTGGGCGTCCTGCAGCTTCTTGATGTCGGCGTCGGAGAGCACCGGCCGGTCGACCTTCAGCGTCAGCTTGTCGAGCTTGGCGGTGAGGGCGAAGGGCGGCTGGTAGTCGGCGTCGTTGACCCCCGTCAGCGTGTCGGAGGCGATGTCGAAGCTCTCGTCCCACTGCAGGATCATGGGCAGGGTGTGCTCCATCGTCTGCGTGGCCACCACCGTGCCGTCCACCGAGAGCGTCCCGGTGCCGCCCCGGCCAAGGCCGCTCATGTTGTTGAAGGCGAGGGTGCCGACCCCGAGGCCGTCATACTTGAAGTCGAAGACGATGGTGTGCTTGCCGGGCGCCAGCGCGTCCGGGCCTTCCCACTTGATCCGCTTGAGGTCGACCAGGTTCCACAGGAACACCGGCTTGCCCTTGAGGATGTAGAAGCCGTAGCCGCCGAAGCGCCCGCCGGAGGTCACGATCATGCCGTCCCCGCCGCCTGCCGGGATCTCGATGTCGGCCGTGAAGGTGTAGGAGCTGTTGAGGATCGAGGGGGAGTCGCCCTGCGGCAGCCCGACCATCGGGTGGGTGTAGACGAACTCGGTCCGCCCGGCGGTGATGTTCGGGCGCGGCGCGACGAGACGCGACGCGACCGAGGCGTCCATCGGGAAGACCTCGTACTTCTCGGCCTCGGCGATGAAGAGCTTCTTCATCTCGCCGACCTTGTCGGGGTGCTCTGCCGCAATGTCCCTTGACTGGCTGAAGTCGGTGTTGAGGTCGTAGAGCTCGAGCACCTGGTTGTTCAGCGGGTCGGGATTGGCGGCACCGAACGCCTCCCACGGCGCGCGGTTCACCTTGGTGCTGAGCAGCCAGCCTTCGTTGTAGAGCGCCCACTGGCCCATCATCTCGAAGTACTGGATCTTGTGCTGCGAGGGCACGTCGGCGTTGGCCTTGTCGAAGGTGTAGGCGAAGCTGGTGCCCTCGACCGGCGCCTGCGGGATGCCGTCGACCGTCTCGGGGGCCGGGATGCCGGTCACCTCGAGGATGGTCGGCACGACGTCGATCACGTGCATGAACTGCTCGCGCAGCCCGCCCTTGTCGGTGATCCGCGCCGGCCAGGACACCGCCATGTTCTGGCGGATGCCGCCGAGCTTGGAGGCATTCTGCTTGAACCAGGTGAACGGGGTGTCGAACGCCCAGGACCATCCGGCCGACATGTGATTGTAGGTCTGCTCGGTTCCCCAGACGTCGTACCACTTCATCTGGACGTCGACCGGCATCATGTTGATACCGTTGAAGAACGCCACCTCGTTCGGGGTCCCCAGCGGGCCGCCCTCGGCGCTCGTGCCGTTGTCGCCGTTGATGTAGATGATGAGGGTGTCGTCGAGCTTGCCCATCGCCTCGATGGCGTCGACGATCCGGCCGATCTCGTGGTCGTTGTACGCCGAGTAGGCGGCGAAGACCTCGACCTGGCGGATGAACAGCTTCTGCTCGTCGGCCGAGAGCTGGTCCCAGGGCTTGAGGACGTCGTTCGGCCAGGCCTCGAGCTGGGTGTCCGCCGGGATCACGCCGAGCTTCTTCTGGTTCTCGAAGATTTGCTCGCGCAGCTTCTCGTAGCCGTCGTCGAAGAGGTGCATGGCGTGGATCTTGTCGACCCATTCCTGCGTCGGGTGGTGCGGGGCATGGGTGGCGCCGGGCGCGTACTTGATGAAGAACGGCTTGGACGGCATCGTCTGGTTGACGCGGTTGAGATAGTCGATCGCGTCATCGGCCATGCCGGTGATCAGGTTCCAGCCCGGTTTGCCCTCGAAGGGGTAGATCTGGGTGGTGTTGCGGAAGAGGTTGGGCTGCCACTGGTTGGCGTCGCCGCCGACGAAGCCGTAGAAATACTCGAAGCCCATGCCGGTCGGCCACTGGTCGAACGGCCCGACCGAACTGGCGGCGAAGGCCGGGGTATTGTGGTTCTTGCCGAACCAGGCGGTGGCATAGCCGTTGTCGAGGAGCATCCGGCCGACGGTCGCCTTGTCCTCGGGAATGATGCTGTTGTAGCCGGGGAAGCCGGTCGCCTGCTCGGAGATGACGCCGAAGCCGACCGAATGGTGATTGCGTCCGGTGATGAGCGCGGCCCGCGTCGGCGAGCACAGCGCCGTCGAATGGATGTTGTTGTAGCGGAGGCCGTTCTCGGCGATGCGGTCCATCGTCGGGGTCGGGATCACGCCGCCGAAGGTGCTCGGCACGCCGAAGCCCGCATCGTCGGTGATGATCAGGAGGATGTTCGGCGCCTGGCTCGGCGGCACGATGCGCGGTGCCCACCACGCGCTCGACTCCAGGGCCTCGTTCTTGATCACCCCGCCGAACGGCGGCTGGGGCGCCGGCAACTGCCGGCCGTCGATCGTGGTCGTGGAATCTGGCGCCCCTGGGGTGCCGCTAGTCTGGATCTGGGCTCCGGCTCCCGCCGGGATCAGCGCAAGGCCGAGCGCGACCGCTGCGGACCCCAGCAGCGCTTTGATTGATTGACGCATGTCACATCTCCTTGTCGGGACGGCCAAGCCAGTCGCTGAACAACCAACGAGGCGGCGAAAGTACCCGTGTGTTGCACGGGGCATCCTTGATCAGTGTCAATTCTACCACCTGTTCCTGTCCGCCCGTTCCTGTCCACGGTGACCGCAGAGCGGCAGCGACACGCAGCAAGGAACTACGCGTCGGGTCGGGGGAGGCACAGTATGTTCACGTAACCTCTGTGCATCGGGCATTGTTCTTGCTGGAGTTTCCGGGGCCGATGCCTGCTATGGTCCGATTCCAGCCAACCGGCGCAGTGCCGCCAGCCAGGACGCATGAAGACCGTGGAACCCTCCGAAAGCCCGAATCGCCG
Source organism: Bauldia sp. (assembly GCA_022841545.1). GTDB lineage: Bacteria > Pseudomonadota > Alphaproteobacteria > Rhizobiales > Kaistiaceae > Bauldia. The sequence continues at coordinate 71,799 of JALHRF010000002.1, forward strand.
CGGATGGTTCATCGCGATTGCGGCGGCCGCGGTCCTGCCGGCGCTACTCGTTTTCGCCGGATACTTCATGACCGGCGCGTCGGTCGCGACTACCCCGCCGTCGCCGTCTTCTGCGACCTATGTCGGCGCCGACACCTGTGCCGGCTGTCACCAGATGGAGGACGACCTGTGGCGGGATTCGCACCACGCGCTCGCCATGCAGCATGCCGACGAATCGACGGTCCTCGGCGATTTCGACAATGCGAGCTTCGAGAAGGACGGCGTCACGACGACGTTCTCCCGCCGCGGCGACGCGTTCGTCATCCGGACCGATGGACCGGATGGCACGCTCCAGGACTTCCCGGTCAAGTTCACCTTCGGGGTGACACCGCTCCAGCAGTACCTCGTCGACCTGCCTGGGGGACGGCTGCAGGCGGTCTCGATCGCCTGGGATACGCGCCCGGCGGAGGCGGGCGGCCAGCGCTGGTTCCATCTCTATCCCGACGAGACGATCCCGGCAGGCGACGAGCTCCACTGGACGGGCCGGCTCCAGAACTGGAACACCATGTGCGCCGACTGCCACTCGACCAACCTCGTTCGCGACTACGATCTCGCCACCGACACGTTCCACACCACGTATTCGGAGATCAACGTCGCCTGCGAGAGCTGCCACGGTCCTGGTTCGCTCCACGTCGGGTGGGCGAAGCAGGCGGAGGGGTGGGAGGCGATCGCCGATATGGGCCTCGCCGTCGCGCTCGACGAGCGCAAGGACGCGACTTGGATCCTCGATCCGGAAACCGGAAACAGCCGCCGCGACCCGCCGCGGCAGTCGACCATGGAGGTCGAGACTTGCGCGGTCTGCCATTCTCGGCGTGGGCCGGTTGCGGCCAGTGCCATCCTTGGCCACCCGGTCGGCGACAGCTTTCGCGTGGTCAATCTCGACGAGGGCCTTTACTTCCCTGACGGGCAGATCCGCGACGAGGTCTTCGAGTACGGTTCGTTCCTGCAGAGCCGCATGTTCCATGAAGGCGTCACCTGCAGCGATTGCCACGAGCCGCACAGCCTGAAGCTCCGCTTCGAGGAAAACGGCGTCTGCACCCAGTGCCATGCAACCGAGGTGTTCGACACGCCGGACCACCATCGCCACGCGATGAACACACCGGGTGCCGCGTGCGTCTCGTGCCATATGCCCGAGCGCACCTACATGGTGGTCGACCCGCGGAGGGACCACAGCTTCCGCATTCCACGGCCCGACCTTTCGGCCTCGCTCGGCACGCCCAATGCCTGCAATGGCTGTCATCAGGCCGAGACGCCGGACTGGGCGGCCGCGCAGATCGCATCATGGCACCCTGACCCGCACGCATCCTTTCAGCAGTTCGGCGAGATCCTCGGCAACGGCAACCTCCGCGCGCCGGGGGCGCGGGAGGCGCTGATGGCCCTCGCCGCTGGTGACCAGCCCGGCATCGCCCGGGCGAGCGCGCTGGACCGGGTCGACCGCATTCCCGACCAGGCGGCCTTCGATCTGCTCGTCGGCCTGCTCGACGACCCCGATCCGCTCGTCCGGCGCTCCGCCGCAAGCCTGTTCGCGACCCTTCCGGCAGAGGCCAGGTCGCCGCTCCTCGCCCTTGCCGAGGACCCGGTGCGCGACGTGCGGCTCGAGGCTGCCCGGCTTCTCGCCGAGGTTCCCGATGCGGCGCTCGCGCCCGAGGCCGTGGTGCCTCGCGAGATCCTGATCGGCGAGTACCGGAAGGCGATGGCGAGCAATTCCGATCGTCCCGAGTCGCATCATAATCTCGGCCTCATCGAGATCGGCCTTGGCCGCTATGCGGAGGCGGAAGAGGCCTTCCGCGACGCGCTCAAGGTCGATCCCGGTTTCGTCCCGGCGGCGGTCAACCTCGCCGATCTCATGCAGGCCTCGGGCCGGGACGCGGAGGGGGAGCCGATTCTGAGGGAGATCATCGAGCGCCTCCCGAATGACCCCAACGCGCGGCTTTCCCTCGGCCTCTGGATGGTGCGGAACGGGCAGGGCGCCGAGGCGATGGCCGAACTCGAGGCCGCTGCCGAACTGGGCGAGATGAACCCGCGTTTCGCCTATGTCTATGCCGTGGCTACCGCCGATTCCGGCAAGCCGGCTGACGCTGTCGCCATCCTCGAGAACAGTCTGGCGCGCCACCCCTATGACCGCGATTCGCTGATCGCACTTGCCGTCTATGAGCGCCAGGCCGGCAATCTCGAAGCCGCCATCGCCCATGCCGAACTGCTCCTCAGCCTCGAGCCCGACGACGCATCGATTCGCGACTTCGTCGCCCAACTCCGGCGTTAGGCTGCGGTATCGGCTTTCGGGCGGAGGCCCGGGGATCCGACGTCGTGGCGCGTCGTGCCGCCGCCGCAAGCGGTCGCTGCGGCAAGAATGCAACACCGCCAATTTTACGCCCCCGGGGCAGTCGCGGCGCGTGACGCGCGGCGCGATTTGCGCGACTATAGCGACGCGATGTGGGGGGCAGCATGATCGGCAGGATTTCCGCGATTCTGATCGCAGGGGCAGTGACCGTGGCCGGCGCGCCGGCAATCGCCGCCGATTTCGAGATGGCCGACGCCACGATCGTCGCCACCGAGGCGGTGCCGCCGGGCGGCGGCTGGGAGGTCAAGGTCACCCCCTATGGCTGGATGACCGGCATCAACGGCACGATCACCGCCAGGGGCCGCTCCGTGTCGACGGCGATGAGCTTCATCGACCTCGTCCAGGACAGCGACGAGCTGATCCCCTTCATGGGCGCGTGGTCCGTCGGCAAGGACCGCTTCTCGATCTTCGGCGACTTCTTCTATTCGAAGCTCGGTTTCTCGGTGGAGAAGTCCAAGGAAGTCAATCCGGTGGCCGGGCTGAAGCTCAGCGCCAACGCCAAGGCCGGCCTCGACACAACGCTGACCATCGCCCAGGTCGCCCTCGCCTACGATGTCATCAAGCAAGGCGGGACCGCGGTCGGTTTCTACGCCGGCGCGCGCTACTGGAATGCCGATGCCGACCTCACGTTCAAGATCACCGGCGAGGTTAATCTCTCGAACCTCGGCCTGAAGCGCAAAGGCAAGTTCGCCGTCGCCCATAGCGGCGGTTTCGACTGGGTCGACCCGCTGGTCGGCATCAAGGTCAAGCAGGATCTCACGCCGCAGGACCAGCTCACCCTCATTGCCGACATCGGCGGCTTCGGCGTCGGCAGCGAGTTCTCGTGGCAGGTCTTCGGCGGCTACAGCCACAACTGGCAGATCACCCGCTCCACGGAGATGGCGCTGGCCCTGGGGTATCGCATCCTTTCGGTCGACTACACGGAGGGCTCCGGCATCGACGCCAAGGGGCTGGACCTGACCCTGCACGGACCGCTCGCCGGCCTGACGTTCACCTGGTAGCTGTGGCCGCCGGGCTGCCGCGACCCGAACAGGCTCCGGCGCCGTTTAACCCTTTCTTCCCGGTATCTCGCGCCGCAAGGTTCCTTGCCGCCGTGCTGTGCTAGCATGCCTCCGCCAGGATTCTGGGGAGGAGCGAATATGAGAGCCACAATTCCCGCCGGTACGCGATGGCGCGCCGGCCTCTTCGTCGCCGCCGCTGCGGCGGTTCTTGCCGGCGCCTCGCCGGCTTCGGCCGACGAGGACGACGCCCGGGCGCTGCTCAAGGCGATGTCGGACTACATGGGGGCCCAGCAGGCGATCTCGTTCGACTACGACACCGCGCTCGCCGTCGTCACCAGCGATCTCCAGAAGATCGAGTTCGCGAGCTCCGGCACGGTGACGCTCAACCGGCCCGACAAGATTCGCATCACCCGCACCGGCGGCTTCGCCGATGTCGAAGTCGTCTTCGACGGCAGCCAGCTGTCGATCCTCGGCAAGGACCTCGGCAAGTATGTCCAGGTGCCCGCACCGGGCACCGTCGAGCAGTTGATCGACCGTCTGCGCGATCGCGGCATCCAGGCGCCGGGCGCCGATCTCCTTCTCGGCAACATCAACGAGGCGCTGATGGAGCCGGTGATCGACGTCAAGGATCTCGGCAGCGGCATCATCAATGGCGAGGAATGCAATCACCTGGCCTTCCGCACCGAGAGCGTCGACTGGCAGATCTGGATCAGCATGGGCGACGATCCCCATCCCTGCCGCTACGTCGTGACCTCGAAGCTGATGGCGCTCGCCCCGGAATACCGTGTCGACGTGCACGACTGGAAGGCGGGTACCGAGGTGGCGGCGGAGGATTTCGCCTTCGACCCGGGCACGGCGACCAAGGGTGAACTATCCGATCTTCGCGGTATCGACGAACTTCCCGATCTCTCTGGCCAAGGAGGAGCACAGTGACCCGATTGAAGAAGCTCGCCGGCATATCGCTGGCCGCCCTCGTCGGCATGGTCGGCCTCGAGCTTGGGGCCGAACTGGGCATCCCCGGCGTGAAGGTGATCTCGGATGCGCAGGCCCGCGTCGGCCGTCCGGCGACGCCGGTCAGCGTGGCGGGCACGGCGCGCCGAACCACGCGCCGCGTGGTCCGCCGCACC
>JALHRF010000003.1 GCA_022841545.1 Bauldia sp.
CGACCAGCCCCCCATGAGTACGGCGACGTGCTTCGACAAGACCCCTCCCCTCCGCTGATTCGCGGCGGTTCGGAGCCGACTATGGGCGGCAAATGGTTAACGAGAATTAACCACGCGGGCCGCGGAGCGCCTAAATCGCGCGGCGGACGTCGGTGTGGGCGAAGTCGGCGCCCTTGAAGAGGAGCGGCTCGGCCTTGTCCTTGGCCAGCGCATACGCAAGACAATCGCCGAAGTTGAGCTGCGCCGGGTGGCCGCTGCCCTTGCCGAAATCGCGATAGGCCTCGCGGGCGATCTTCGCTTGACGCTCTGTGACGGGCTCGATGATGATGCCGGCTTCGACGAGGAGATCATCCAAGCGCCGCGACAAGGCAGGGTTTCGTCTGCCGTCGAGGACCACGCCGAGTTCGAGATAGCTACCCGCCGACAGGCGCAAGGCGTCCGCTTCCTCAATGGCTCTGGCGAGCGTCAGCGCGTCGGCCTCCTTGAGAAGAATCGCGACGACCGCGGAAGTGTCGACAATCATTTCGGCAGGCCGGTGTCCCGATCGTAGAGACCATTCTCCCCGTACATGGCCTCATCCATGTCGAAATCCTTCATCAGTGGTCCGGTCTCTGCGGCGATCGCCATCAATCGTTCCGCAAGGCCCTTCCGCTTCTCGCGGGCAAGCATCCGTTCTACGGCTTCTCCCACGACTTCCGTCTGGCCCTTGCCGGTCACTTCCGCGAGTTCACGGATGAGGCTTTCGACCTTCGGGTTCTTGATGTTGACACCCACGACGGGGTTCCTCTCTACCGCACGGCGGTAGAAATATACCCTTCGGAAGACCTCTTCAACCTTTACCGAGAAACGGCTCCACCGTTTCTCCTGCAAAGCGCCCGATCCGCTTGATTTCCCATTCGAGACGGACGCCGCTGGTCGCAAGCACGCGGGCTCTCACCGTCTCGCCGAGGCGTTCGAGGTCGTGGGCGGTGGCGTTGTCGACGTTTATCAGGAAGTTGCAGTGCATCTCCGAAACCATGGCGCCGCCGATCCTGAGCCCGCGGCAGCCGGCGGCGTCGACGAGTTGCCAGGCCTTGTTGCCGGGCGGATTGGTGAAGGTCGAGCCGCCGGTCTTCTCGCGGATCGGCTGGGCAGTCTCGCGGTGATGCTCGACGGCGTCCATCTCGGCCTGAATCGCGACGCGGTCGGCGGGTGGCCCGGTGAACAGCGCCTCGGTGAAGATCAGGTCGTTCGGGGCGGCGGAGTGACGATATGTGAAGCCCATGTCGGCGAGGGAGAGCGCGTGGCGCCGGCCCTGCCGGTCGACGGCGCGTGCCTCGACCAGGCGCTCCCGCGTCTCGGTGCCGTTCGCGCCGGCGTTCATGCGGAGCGCGCCGCCGACGGTGCCGGGGATGCCGTGGAAGAAGGCAAACCCGCCGAGGCCCTCGTCGCGGGCGAAGGCGGCGAGCCGCTTGTCGGGAAGCGCGGAGCCGGCCCGTATCGCCTCCCCTTCCCGGACCGCGTGGCCGAAGCCCCTGGCCGAAAGGCGAATGACGACGCCGGGAATGCCGCCGTCGCGGACGAGGAGGTTCGACCCGACGCCGACGACATGGACGGGAACGTCCGGATCGAGGCGCGACAGGAACAGGGCGAGGTCGTCCACGTCCGCCGGCTGGAACAAGAGCTCTGCCCGTCCGCCGACCCGAAACCAGGTGAACGGCGCGATCTCGGCGTCGGGTGTCAGGCGCCCGCGGATATCGGTGGCGTCGAGGTCGGTGGTCACTCAGGAATCCCGCCGCAAGCGCTCCGGCCTCTCGGGAACCGGGCCGAACTCGTCAATCATGCGCGCGACCCTGATATCCAGCTGATCGAGATCGTCCGTGTAGATACGCCGCAACAAGCGCAGGTTCACGCGGTGATCAGCGTGTCGCAGTTGGTTCCCCAAGTCGATGATCTGGCGCCACGGCACATCCCGATAGCTGCTGCACCATTCTTCAGGGAGATGCCTGGCCGCCTCGCAGACGACCTGAAAGCAACGCTCCAAGGCAGCGCGAACTTTCCAGTCGGCTTCGACGTCCTCGAAGGATCGGTCGTCGGGCAATTCCCGTATCCGCGCAATGCCCTGGTGGATATCGTCGAGGCGCCAAAGCGCGCGATAGTCGGTCATCAGAATATTCGAACTGCATCAGCATCGAGGAACGATCGGAACCGGGCATCGAGCCCGCTCCGCTCGAACATGTCCGCCGGCAGGCCAATATCGTCCTCAACGATGTGCTTCACGCCCATAAGGTCGAGGAGCGAGAACTTCCGCGTCTCGTCGATCTCGACCATAAGGTCTATGTCGCTGTCTGGCCGATTATCGCTGCGAGCGCGCGAGCCGATCATCCACATCCGGGTAATGCCCGCCCGTTCGAATGCCGGCCGCAGCGCTTTCAGCCGTGCGAGCAGCGGATCGCGGGAGACGTCGGGCGCAAGCAAGGCGGAGGTGCATTCCATGGCGCGATTGTAGGACGCGCTGTCCTATTTCGCCAGTTCCCCCGGCAGCGCATAGGCCCAGGCGCTGATCGAGCCGGCGCCAAGGCAGACGACCGTATCGCCGGGGCGGACCGTCTCCCTGACCATGCCGGCCAGCGCGTCGCGATCGGGCAGCGCGCGGGCATCACGATGGCCGCGGAGCCGCATCCCCTCGACCAGCGCATCGCGGTCGATGCCCTCTATCGGCGCTTCGCCGGCCGCATAGACGGGGGCGACGATCACGGTGTCGGCGTCGTTGAAGCAGGTGCAGAATCCATCGAACAGGTCACGGAGCCGGGTGTAGCGATGGGGCTGGACGACGGCCACGATCCGTCCGTCGCCGGCGACCGAGCGGGCGGCCTTGAGGACAGCGGCGATCTCGACCGGGTGGTGACCGTAATCGTCGAAGACGTCGACCCCGTTCCACGAGCCGGTGAGGGTGAAACGGCGCTTGACGCCGCCGAACCCGGCGAGCCCGGCGCGGATCGCCGCCTCGCCGATACCGAGGTGGTGGGCGATGGCGACGGCGCCGGTCGCATTCTGGGCATTGTGCTCGCCCGGGATCGACACGGTCAGATCCTCGATGGCGTGCGTCGCCCCGCTCTGGCGGTCGCGGACGAGAACCGTGAATTTCGTCAGCCGGTTCTCGACCCTGAGGTCGACCGCGCGCACCGCGGCCTGCGGGCTCATGCCATAGGTGATGATGCGGCGGTCCTCGATCCGGCCGATCAGCGACTGGACCTCCGGGTGGTCGATGCACATCGCGGCAAAACCGTAGAAGGGCACGTTCTCGACGAACTGGCGGAAGGCGTCGCGGACCTTCTCGAAGCTGCCGTAATGGTCGAGATGCTCGGGGTCGATATTGGTGACCAGCGCCACGTCGATCGGCAGCCGGACGAAGGTGCCGTCGGACTCGTCCGCCTCGACCACCATCCAGTCGGAGGCGCCCATGCGCGCATTGGTGCCGTAGGCGTTGATGATGCCGCCATTGATCACCGTCGGATCGAAGCCGCCGGCATCGAGGAGGGCGGCCACGATCGAGGTGGTGGTGGTCTTGCCGTGCGTGCCGGCAATCGCAATCGCCTGCTTGAGCCGCATCAGCTCGCCAAGCATCTCGGCGCGCCTCACCACCGGGAGCAGGCGATCGCGCGCCAGCCTGAGTTCGGAGTTGTCACGCTTGATCGCGGAGGAAACGACGATCACCTGGGCGTCGCCGAGGTTGGCGGCATCGTGGCCGATCATGACGTCGATGCCGAGGGCGCGGAGCCGCTGAACGTTGGCGCTATCCGCCACGTCCGAGCCCTGCACCTTGTAGCCGAGATTGACCAGCACCTCGGCGATGCCGCTCATGCCGATGCCGCCGATGCCGACGAAATGCACCGGTCCGATGTCCCGCGACATCTTCATGCCGAGGCGCCTCCCTTGAATGGCTTGCGTTCCGCGACCGTCTCGACCAGGTCGGCCAGCTTGTCGGCGGCGTAGGGCCGGCCGATCAGCAACGCCGCCGCGGCGGAATCCGCGAGCCGCCTTGGATTGGCGATGAGCTCGGCCAGATCGTGCGCGAGCCGGCCAGGGTTCATGTCGCGCTGCTCGACCATCCATCCGCCACCTGCCCGCGCCAATACCTCGGCGTTGGCCTTCTGGTCCTGGTCGAGGGCATTGGGCAGCGGCACCATGATCGCCGGCCGGCCGATGACGCAGAGCTCGGCGACGGTCGAGGCACCGGAACGGCTGACGACGAGATGCGAGGCGGCGATCCGCGCCGGCATGTCGTCGAAGAACGGGCGGAGGTCGGCCTCGACCTCCATCCCTGCATAGGCATCCCGGACGCGATCGATGTCCTCGGCGCGGCACTGCTGCGTCACCCGGACCAGGCCGCGGATGTCGGCTGGCAGCGCCGCGATCGCCGGCGGCACGAGGTCCGACATGAAGCGCGCGCCCTGGCTGCCGCCGAAGACGAGGAGATCGAACGGCTGGTGCGCGCTCCGCACCGGATACGGCGTGGCGGCCGCCCGCAGCACCGACTCGCGCACCGGGCTGCCGGTCTCCACGGTCTTGGCCACGAACATCTCGGCGCCCCTCACGTTCGGGAAGCCGGTGGCGATGGCGGTGACGCGGCTCGCCAGGAACTTGTTGGCTCGGCCGATCACGGCGTTCTGGTCGTGGATGACGGTGGGGACGCGCGCCCGCGCCGCCGCGAGAATCGGCGGCACGGTCGGGTAGCCGCCGAAGCCGACGGCAATTTGCGGCCTGATGGCGGCAACCACCCGGCGCGCCTGGAGGTAACCGCGCATGAGGTCGCGGAGCGCCCTGGCGAAGGCGACCGGATCCCTGCCGAAGGTGCCCGACGGGATGATGTGGGTCTCGGCCGCGGGAAAGTCGCGCGCATAGGAATTGACGCGGTGGTCGGTGGCCAGATGCACCGTCCAGCCGCGCCGCTTGAGCACTGCGGCTAGCGCCTCGGCCGGGAAGAGATGGCCGCCGGTGCCGCCGGCGGAGAGGAGAACGATCCCAGGCATTCCGTCTCCGATCAAGCCGCGCTTGGCGCCGGCTCGCGCCGGATCACGCTCCGCGTGACGCGCTGCGGCTCGGGGCGGCGGCGGGTGAGCGCGAGGATCAGCCCCATGCCGAAGGCGACCGCGATCATAGACGAGCCGCCATAGGAGATGAATGGCAGGGTCATCCCCTTGGCCGGGAGGATGCTGAGATTGACGCCCATGTTGATCACCGACTGGACGCCGAAGAGGACGACGAGGCCAGCGGCGGCCAGCCGGGTGAAGGCCTCCTCGCTCCTGAGGCTATTGGAGAGACCGCGAATGACCACGAAGGCGAAGACCAGCACAAGTGCGATGCAGATGACAATGCCGAACTCCTCCGCCGCGACGGCGAAGATGAAGTCGGTATGGGCGTCGGGGAGGATGCGCTTGACCGTCCCCTCGCCGGGGCCGCGGCCCAGCCACCCGCCGCTCATGATCGACTCCATCGCCGTGTCGACCTGGAATGTGTCGCCGGAGCCGGGCGAGAGGAAGCGGTCGATGCGGCCGGCGACGTGCGGCAGGAGCGTATAGGCAGCGAAGATGCCACCGATAGCGGCCAACCCGAGCGCCACGATCCACAGCCATGGCAGGCCGGCCATGAAGAACAGGGCGCCCCAGGCGACCGCGATCAGCATGGTCTGGCCGAAGTCGGGCTCGGCGACGAGGAGCGCGACGACGATGGCGAGGAGGATGAGGGCGAAGACATTGCCCGGGATGTCGGTGCGGCGCGAATTCTCGGCGAAGAGCCAGGCGCAGATCACCACGAAGGCCGGCTTCATGAACTCCGAGGGCTGGAGCGAGAGCCCGGCGAAACTGAGCCAGCGCCGCGCCCCGTTGTTTTCGACGCCGACAAAAAGCACGGCGAGCATCAACACGAGAGAGATGCAAAGGACGATGAGCGCGGCGCGGCGCGCCAGACGCGGCGTAAGGAAGGAGGTGGCGATCATCACCGCCATGGCCGGCAGGAAGAAGGCGATGTGGCGGTTGACGAAGTGGAAGCTGTCAAAACCGAGGCGCTCGGCGACGGCCGGACTGCCGGCCAGCGAAAGCACCACGCCGCCGATCATCAGCGTGAAGACGCCGCCGAGAAGCGGCTTGTCGACGGTCCACCACCACTCGGCGAATTCGGAACGATCGGCCCGGCTGACCATCAGGCTGCCTCCTCGCGATTCTGGACGCCATCGAGGGCGAGCGCGAGCGTGCGAAAGGCATCGCCCCGGCGCTCGAAATTCTGGAACTGGTCGTAGGACGCGCAGGCGGGCGAGAGCAGGATCACTGCCTCCGCCGCCGGATCGCCCGCCGCATCCCTGGCCGCTGCCGCGACCGCCGCGGCGAGCGTCACCGATCGCTCGACCGGGACGGACGGTGCCAGCGTCGCCGCAAACGCTTCCATCGCCTCGCCGATCAGATAGGCCCTGGCGACTTTCGGAAAATAATCGACGAGGCCGTCGATGCCGCCTTCCTTGGGCCGGCCGCCCGCGATCCAGTAGATGCGGTCGAAGCTCCGGAGCGCCTTCGCGGCGGCGTCGGCATTGGTGGCCTTGGAATCGTTGACGAAGAGGACCCGGCCGCGGCGGCCGACCTGCTCCATGCGATGCGGGAGCCCGCGGAAGCTGCGGAGGCCGGCGACGGTCGCCTCGTCGGACAGCCCGAGGAGGCGCACGGCGGCGACCGCGGCGGCGGCGTTCTGCGCGTTGTGCTCGCCACGGAGCGACGCGATGCCGGCAAGCGAAGCGAAAGGCCGGATGGCGCCGTCGTCGGCGACATGGAGCATCGCGCCATCGGCGAACACGCCGCGCGCTAGGGGGCGCCGGGCGGAGACGCGGACGACGCTGATGCCATCCTGCTCGATGCGGTCGGCGACCGCCTGGCAGATATCGTCGTCGACCGCGACGACCGCCGTCTTCGACCCGGCCACGAGCTGCTCCTTGAGCGCGGCGTAGCGCTCCATGGCTCCGTGGCGGTCGAGGTGATCGGGCGTGACATTGAGGAGGAGGCCCACGGTCGGATCGATCGACGGCGCAAGGTCGATCTGGAACGAGGAGACCTCGACGACGTGGTATCGCCCCATCCGCGGCGGATCGAGCGAGAGGACGGGCGTACCGATGTTGCCGCCGAGCTGGACGTCGCGCTCGGCCGTGGCGAGGATATGGGCGATCAGCGCGGTGGTGGTGGACTTGCCGTTGGTGCCGGTGATGGCGACAAACGGCGCGTCGGGCACGTTCCGCCGACGCTCGCGGCAGAAGATCTCGATGTCGCCGATGATCTCGACGCCCGCCGCCTCGGCGCGAAGCACCGTCCAGTGCGGCTCGGGATGGGTGAGCGGGACGCCGGGGGCGAGGACGAGTGCCGCGAAATCGCGCCAGTCGGCCGCCTCGAGATCGACGATCGGGATGCCGGCGGCGGCAGCCGCCTCGCGGGTGGCGGCACTGTCGTCCCAGCCGGCGACGCTCGCCCCGCCGGCCTTGAGCGAGGCCGCGGTCGCCCGGCCGCTGCCGCCAAGACCGAAGACGGCGACGTTTCTCTGAGCGAAGCTCGAGGCCGGGATCAAGGCATCCTCACCGTATCTTCAGCGTCGCCAGGCCGATCAGCGCCAGCATGACGGCGACGATCCAGAAGCGGATGACGATCTGCGGCTCGGTCCAGCCGATCTGCTCGAAGTGATGGTGAATCGGCGCCATCTTGAACACGCGCCGGCCGAACATCTTGAACGAAAAGACCTGGATGATGACCGACAGCGCCTCGAGCACGAACAGGCCGCCGATGATGACGAGCACGATCTCGTGCTTGGTGGCGACCGCCACGGCGCCGAGCATGCCGCCGAGGGCGAGCGACCCGGTGTCGCCCATGAAGATCGCCGCCGGCGGCGCGTTGAACCAGAGGAAGCCGAGGCCGGCGCCGATCACCGCCCCGCAGATGACGGCCAGCTCGCCGGTGCCCTGGACGAAGTGGATCTGAAGGTAATCGGCGAAGACCGCGTTGCCGGAGAGATAGGCGATCACGCCAAAGCTCGCGGCCGCGATCATTACCGGCACGATGGCGAGACCATCGAGCCCGTCGGTGAGGTTCACGGCATTGCCTGAACCGACGATGACGAAGGCGGCAAAGGGCACAAAGAACCAGCCGAGGTCGAGGATCACGTCCTTGAAGAAGGGAAAGGTGAGCGCCGTCGAGAGCGGCGCCTGCCCGACCCGCGCGAAGATGATGCAGGCCGCGGCCGCGATGCCGAACTCGATCGCCAGCCGGAGCTTGCCGGAGAAGCCCTTGTGGGTCTGCTTGGTGACCTTGAGGTAGTCGTCATAGAGCCCGATGAGCCCGAAGCCGAGAGTGACGAGAAGCACGACCCAGACATAGGCGCTGGAGAGATTGGCCCAAAGCAGCGTCGATACCAGGAGGCCTGAGAGAATCATCAGCCCGCCCATGGTCGGCGTGCCGACCTTGGTGACGAGGTGGCTCTGCGGCCCGTCGCTCCTGATCGGCTGGCCCTTGCCCTGGCGGATGCGAAGCGCCGCAATGATCCGCGGCCCGAACAGGAAGATGAACAGGATCGCCGTGACCGTCGCCCCGCCGGTACGGAAGGTGATGTAGCGGAAGACGTTGAGGGCCGGAATCTGGTCGCCCAGCTGGCTGAGGAGGTAGAACATCAGGCGAGGTCCTGCGCCGGGTCGCCGTCGGCCTCGGCAGCAAGTTCCGCCTTGAGGCTGTCGACGAGCCTCCACATCCCGCTGGCATTCGACCCCTTGACCATGATCACGTCCCCGCGCTCGATCCCCCCGGCGACCATCGGTTCGAGGTCCGCCGCGGTCTCGGCATAGCCGCCCCGGAGCGTGGCGGGCAAGACGTCATGAAGAGCGCGCATCAGCGGCCCGGCCAGAAACACGAGGTCGACCCGGGCTGCGACGAGGTCCGCGGCAAGCCCGGCGTGGAGTTCCGACGCCGCCGGCCCGAGCTCCCGCATGTCGCCGAGGACGGCGATCCGCCGGCCTTGTTTGGCCGGCTCGGCCTGACCGAGGATGGCAATGGCGGCGCGCATCGAGGCGGGATTGGCGTTGTAGCTTTCGTCGATCAGCGTCGCCTTGCCGCCGCCCGGGACTGCGAGCCGCACCCGTTCGCCTCGCCCCTTGGGGGCGCTCATCGACCCCAGCGCCAGCGCCGCGCTGGCGAGATCGCCACCAAGGAGGGCGACCGCGGCGAGGACGGCGAGGCTGTTCTGGACGAGATGACGCCCGGGCGCGCCGAGCTTGTAGGTGACCTTCTCGCCGAGGATCTCGGCCGAGACGCAGGAGCATTCGGGCTTCAGCTTGGCGACGTCGAGCCGCGCGTCGGCGTCCCTGGCTTCGCCGAAGGTGGCGACGCGCCGCACGCCGGCCATGCGCGCCTGGGAAATCAGGAGACCGGCGTGGGGGTTATCGGCATTGACGACCGCCACGCCGTCGGGCACGAGGCCGAGGAATATCTCGGCCTTGGCGCGGGCGATGTCCTCGATGCCTTCGAAGAACTCGAGATGCACGGGCTCGACCGTGGTGACGATCGCGACATGTGGCGCGACCAGACGGGTCAACGGCTCGATCTCGCCGGCGTGGTTCATGCCGATCTCGAAGATGCCGAAGCGGGCCGAAGCCGGCATGCGGGCGAGAGTGAGCGGCACGCCCCAGTGGTTGTTGAAGGAGGCCGGGGAGTAGTGGACCTCGCCTTCCGGCGCGAGCGCGCGGGCGAGCATCTCCTTGGTGCCGGTCTTCCCGACGCTGCCGGTGACGGCCGCGACCCGCGCCACGCTCCGCGCCCGCGATGCGCGGGCGAGCTTCTCCAGCGCGCCGAGCACATCGTCGACGACCACCAGCGAGCCGCTGACCTTGCCGAGCGACGACAGCCGCGCCTCGGAGACCACCGCCGTCGCCGCGCCCGCGGAGAGCGCACGGCCCGCGAAATCGTGGCCGTCGAAGGTGTCGCCGCGGATGGCGAAGAAGGCCTCGCCGGGGAGGATGGTCCGGCTGTCGATCGAGATACCGCCGATTGCGGGCGGATGGGCGCCGATCGGCCGGCCCTTCATCGCGCTGACCATGTCGTCGAAGGTCCAGAGGGGGTCGCTCACGCCGCCACCTCCGCGGCAAGCGCCGCGAGCGCCGCCTGATGGTCTGAGAAGGGCAGCACCGTGTCGCCGGTGATCTGGCCGGTCTCGTGGCCCTTGCCGGCGATGCAAAGCACGTCGCCGGGCGCGAGCGTGGCGACGGCTCGCAGAATCGCCTCGCGCCGGTCGCCGATCTCGATCCCGTGGGGCGCCGCCGCCAGAATCGCGGCCCGGATCGCGGCGGGAACCTCGCTCCGCGGGTTGTCGTCGGTGACGATCACCACGTCGGCATTGTCCGCCGCGGCCTTGCCCATCAGCGGCCGCTTGCCGGGATCGCGGTCGCCTCCGGCGCCGAAGACCACCACAAGGCGGCCCGCGGCGAGCGGCCGGAGCGCCTGGAGCATGCTCGCCAACGCCTCGGGCTTGTGGGCGTAGTCCACGAAGACGAGCGCGCCGTTCGCTTTCCGCCCGACCAGCTCGAGCCGTCCGGGCGCGCCGCGGAGGGCGCCAAGTGCGGCAAAGGCGGCGTCTTCGTCCACGCCGGCCGCGATCGCGAGTCCGGCAGCCACCAATGCGTTCGACGCCTGGAACGAGCCGGCCAGCGGCAGCACGATGTCGCGCCGCTTGCCGAAGGCCTCGATTCGAAGCCGCTGCTCGAAGCCGGACGCGACGATCTCATCGATGCGGATCTCGCGGCCCTTCCGCCCAACCCGCATCAAATCGACGCCGCGCCGCCGCGCCACGCTCTCCACGTCTTCCGAACGCGCCCCGTCCATGTCCACCACCGCCACGCCGCTCTTCGGCAGGATGACGGTGAACAGCCTGAGCTTCGCGGCGAGATAGTGTTCGACGTCGGGATGGTAGTCCATGTGGTCGCGGCCGAGATTGGTGAACCCCGCGGCGCCGATGCGGATGCCGTCGAGCCGCCGCTGGTCGAGCCCGTGGCTCGACGCCTCGAGCGCGGCGTGGGTGACGCCCTCCCGCGCCAGGCGGTCGAGCGCCTCGTGGAGCGCCACCGGATCGGGGGTGGTCAGGCTGCCATAGGTGCTCCACCGCCGGCTGACGACGCCGATCGTCCCCATGCTCGCCGCCTCAGCGCCGGCATGGGCGCAGATCTCGCGGAAGAAGGCGGCGACGGAGGTCTTGCCCGCCGTGCCGGTGACCGCGACGAGATGTTCCGGCTGACGCGGATAGAGCCGGGCCGCCGCCAGCGACAAGGCCCGCCGCGGGTCGTCCGCGCGGAGCACAGCGACGCCCGGGGGCGCTTCGATCGCCGCGTTTGCGCCGGCGAGCACCGCCACCGCGCCGTTCGCAGTCGCCGGGCCGACGAAACGGCCGCCATCGGTGGTGGAGCCAGGCAAAGCGGCGAACAGGAAGCCGGGCGCGACCGCGCGGCTGTCGGCGGTGATGCCCTTGATGTCGATCGCCCCGGCGGTTTCCGGGAGCGTCACGTCGTCGGCGACGAGGTCCCGGAGTAGCATGTGGTGTCGGTGGGTCCGGTTGAAGGTTTCATGGGTGGCTGTCAGTTGGAGACAAGGACGATGCCGTTCGAGTCGATGGTGCGGGGCTTGACGCCGAGAATGGCCGCCGAGCGGCGGATCACGGCGGCGACCGTCGGCGCGGCGTTGAGGCCGGCGGTGGCGGCGGAGCCTTCCTTCTCCGGCTTCGGTTCGTCAAGGACGACGAGAACGACGTATTGCGGATCGTCCATGGGAAATGCGGCGAGAAACGAGTTGAGGCGCTTGTTGCTGACATAGCGGCCGCCCTCGACCTTCTCGGCCGTTCCGGTCTTGCCGCCGACGAGATAGCCCGGCACCGCCGCCCGCGTGCCGCTGCCCTTCTCGACGTTCATCTGCATGAGCATTCGCATGATGGCGCTCGTCTCCGGGCTGATCACCTGCACGGCAAGCTTTTCGGCCTCTTCCCTAGTCCGCGGCAGGAACGTCGCCGGGATGAGCTTGCCGCCGTTGACGACGGCGGCGTCCGCAATCGCGACCTGGAGCGGCGACACCGCCAGGCCGTGGCCGAAGGCCACCGTCATCGCCGTGATCTCCGGCCATTTCTTGGGCATCATCGGCGCCGCCACCTCGGGCAGGTCGGTCTTCGGGCGGTCGAAGAAGCCGAAGCGCCGGAGATACTCCTGCTGCTTGGTGCTGCCGACCTGCAGCGCCATCTTGGCGGTGCCGATGTTGGACGAGAAGATGAAGACCTCGGGTACGGTCAGCACGCGCTTCTTGCCGCCGCGATAGTCGTCGATGGTGAAGCCGCCGATGCGGATTGTCCGGCTCGCGTCGATGCTGTCGTTGAGCGTCACCGTGCCGCTGTCGAGGGCCATGGCGAAGGTGAAGCTCTTGAAGATCGAGCCCACCTCGAACACGCCGGCGCTGATGCGGTTGAGCCGGTCGGGCTTGAGCGCATCGACCGGGTCGTTCGGGTCGTAGTCGGGCAGCGAGGCCATGGCCACGACCTCGCCGGTATGGACGTTGAGGATGATGCCGGAGGCCGCGATCGCGCGGTAGCGGTCCATAGCCTGGACCAGTTCGTCGCGCAGGATGTGCTGAACGCTGACGTCGAGCGACAGCTTGACCGGGTCGAGCGCCTCGCCGCGGGCGAAGCCGGCGGCGTGCAGGTCCGCGAGCCACATGTCGTCGACGTACTTCTCGAGGCCGGCGATGCCCTGGTTGTCGACATTGACCAGACCGAGGACATGCGACGCGGTCGGGCCGCCGGGATAGAAGCGCCGGTTCTCGGTGAGGAAGCCGATGCCCGGGATGCCCAGGGCATGGATCTTCTGCTGCTGCCTGGGCGTGATCTCGCGCTTGATCCAGGTGAATCCGGCGTCGCCGGACAGGCGCTTGCGGAGCGTGGCGACATTGAGCTCGGGCAGGACGCCCACGATCGCTTCGGCGGCCTCGTCGGGGTCGATGATGTTGCGCGGCTCGCCATAGACCGACGCCGTCTTGATGTCGGCGGCGAGCACCTCGCCGTTGCGATCGACGAGATCCGGCCGGCCGGTCGCGATCGCGGCATTCGGATCGGCGCCGGCGAAGGCCGCCGGCGCCTCGGTGACGCCGAACATGACGAGGCGACCGATGATCACCGCGAAGGCGAGTGCGAAGACACCGACCGTGAGCCTTATCCTGAAGCGCATGCTGTCGCCGCGAGCCGGCTTGCGCCTCGGCCTGGCGCGTTCGAACTTGCGATCCTCCTCGCGAAGGTCGGCTTCAAGCGGCATATCGTCCAGCGGGACCCCGGTCATGGCGCAACGCTCCTAGTTCGAGGTTTCCGCAATCGCAGAGGCGACGCTGCCGGCATCGGCGACGGTCGCCTCGCCGGGCGCGGGCTCGGCGTCCACCGCCCGGAGCGGAATCTCGTCGAGCGTCGCGACCTGGCTCGCGGAGAACGGTTCGAGCCTGAAATGGTCCTGGTATCGGACAATCAGCTGCTGGAGCCGTCCCGGCTGGCTGAGGACGCTCCATTCCGCCTTGAGAAAGGCGATGGCCTCATGCTCCTTGGCGATGACCGCGTGAAGGCGGGAGACACGGGCCGCGGCCTTCTCGGTCTCGTGCTTGAGATTGTAGGTGACCACCGCCCCGGCGAGCATCGCCAGGACGAACACCAGATTGACGATACGGCCGACCATCAGACTCTCCCCAACTCGAACGCGGGCAATTCGGGAACACCAATCGCGCGCCGGTCGAGCGGCAAGGGCGGCGCCGCCGTTCGGCGCGCGGCCCGGAGCCGTGCGGACCGGGCACGCGGATTGCGCATGACCTCTTCCTCGCCGGGGACAAGCGCCCCGCGGGCGAGGAGCGCGAAGCTCGGGTCGGGCACCGTCTCCTCGGGGCGGTGACGCGAGCCGCGCGGCCGCACCTCGGAACGCTCGGCCAGGAAGCGCTTGACGATCCGGTCCTCGAGCGAATGGAAGGCGACCACCACCAGCCGCCCGCCTTCGGCAAGCACCCGTTCGGAGGCGGCAAGCGCCTCGGCGAGTTCGTCGAGCTCGCGGTTGACGAAGATGCGGAGCGCCTGGAAGGTGCGGGTCGCGGGGTGAATCTTGTCGGTGGCGCGATGGCCGACGGCGCGCGCCACGATCTCGGCGAGTTCGGCCGTGCCGGTCAGCTCCTTTTGCGTGCGCGCCCGTGCGATGGCGGCGGCGACGGCGCGGGCGCGCTTCTCCTCGCCGAGGACGGCGATGACGCGGGCCAGATCGCGCGGCTCGGCGCGGTTCACCACGTCGGCCGCGCCCGGTCCGTCGCCCCCCATCCGCATGTCGAGCGGGCCGTCGAAGCGGAAGGAGAAGCCGCGGGAAGCATCGTCGAGCTGCATCGAGGAGACCCCGACATCGAGGACGACGCCGTCGACGCGTTCCCTGCCGTGGGCGGCGGCGATGGCGTCGAGGTCCGAGAAGCGGCCCTCGACGAGCGTGAGGCGACCGCCGCTCTCGGCCACACGCGCGGCGCCGGCCGCAATCGCCGAGGGGTCGCGGTCAAGGGCGATGACCGAGGCGCCCGTTTCGAGGATTGCCCGGGTGTAGCCGCCGGCGCCGAACGTGCCGTCGATGAAAACCTCACCGGCGGCGGGGGCGAGGAGATCCATGACCTCGGCAAGCATCACCGGGGTATGGCGGTCGGCAGCCGGGACGCGGCCTTCGGGATCGATGCCCGGCCTCATTGTACGCCTCCCGGGGCGGCGCGGCGGCCGTTGCCGAGCGTGCGCCGGAGGTCGCGCAGCCGATTCTTGGCCTCTTCCCGGTACTGGGTGAAGCGTTCCGGCTCCCAGATCTGGAACTTGTAGCCCTGGCCGACGAATGTGACGCGCTCGCCGAGGCCGGCATAGTCCTTGATCGACTCGGTGAGGACCACCCGGCCCTCGGTGTCGAGCTTGAGGATCTCGCTCTCGCCGATCAGCGTCGTCGACAGGAACTCGTGGTCCTCGGAAAACGGCTCGAAATTGGCGAGGCTGCCGCGGATCGCCTCCCGGAAGCGGTTGCCGCCGACATCCACCGCCTGGCGGTCCAGCGTCGGGCAGCAATAGATGCCGTCGAATCCATCCACCGCCAGCACGGCGCGATACTGCGCCGGGATCGACACGCGCCCCTTGGCGTCGACCTTGTTGGTGTAGGTGGAAACGAACTCGTCCATCGCCCTCGTCCGCCCCGACGAACGGTTGTCCGTCCGCGATCCCGTCGGAAGGCCGATGGCCCCGCCTCGGCCCTCCTCCGCATTTCTGCGAATGAGCGGGCCTCTGGCGCCCTCTCGGTCCGGCGACACAGACGCTCCGGCCCTCGCTTGGGATTACATGGGATATCATGGGACAGCGGACATCGTCAAATGGGCCGAAGCGCCGACTTGGGGCCGTTGCTAACGCTATAATCTCATAAGCCTTTGTTAATGTTAATTTCTTGCGAACTACCGGCTTTCGCTGTTGTTTTTTCATCAATCCGCCCAGGAGCGACCCGGTGCTTGCACCGGACAATCCAAAATTGCAGTGGTGCAATATTTGGATGCCTTTCATAGAGTGCGCGGCGAGCAGGTCTGGGGGATTTTGGATTGGCGCGATTTGTGCGGTCTTACTTTGCGCACGTGGCCATCTACGGGGGCGCGCTCATGGTCTTGGCCTTCGCCGTAGGAGTGGATGAAAAGGTCAGAAGCTGGGCCGAAGCCAATCGCGGAGGCGCCATCCTCTTCCTTTTGGTCCATTTCGCGTTCTTCACTATATGGTACGCTGGCAGGTCGGAAGAACGCCGGGTTGAGCAGTTGCGGAGGGACGCCATGGAACCTCGCAATGAGGGAGAAGAATGAACGCACTTGGCGAAAATCCCGCCCTAATCGGCTTTGTTGCCATATTGGCCTTCACCGTTTTCCAAGCGGCAATGACATGGTTGGGAAGGCGTCATTTCCGAGAGGTCGCCGACCTTTCGCAGGAATTGCTGTCCGACCCGGGATGCAATGATGTCGATCGCGCTTGGATCAGGTGCGCTATGGATAACGCTCTCGACAGGCAGGTGATCCTTCTTGGGCCCTTTGCTCCGCTCATAGTCTTGGTCCTTGTGGGCGCAGTCATCTGGGAGGAGATCGTCCAGAAGAAGAATCGCTTCCCCATTCACCCCGCCTTTAGGCGGGCGTCGGGCCTCTCAGAAGAGAACCTCACCGAGGAGAGTCTGTATCGGCAGGCGAAGGAGTTGGACGAAAGGCTCGACGCAGCGTCGGCGCGAGTATTTTCTCAAGCTGCTGGAGTGGACGTTGAGACTGGAGGACTCTGGGACGATCCCCGGCGCAAGCGATTGCTGTCTGAAGCTTTGGACGCTCAGCGTTATCGTGCCCCGATTTCGTGGATGTGGACGAGCCTTTGGCTGGTGCTGGCCGTATTCGCAGCAGGTGCCGTGGCAATTGTTGTCGGTGGTCCGGTTGCCCTCGTTCGAAAAGTTGCATCGCCGTTACGGCAGCAAACAACCCGTCTGGTGAACGCTCTCCACCTACAGGGACGCGTTCTCTAAGACTTTCGGTTGCGAGCGCACGCCCCAAAACGGGCGGCGCCGCCGCCCGTTTCCGGACGGCGGCGCCCCAACCATGCCAGTCGGCCTGTAAGCCGGGTTCTGTACGGCGGCTTGCGCCGCGCGACGGCCATTCCTCTGGGACGTCCGTTGCCGGACGCCTCGCGCAACCTACCCGGATGACAGCCCGGAAACGGGCCTGGGGCCGAAGCCCCGCGCCATCCCTATTCGGTCTTGCTCCCGGTGGGGTTTACCGTGCCGGTCCCGTTGCCGGGCCCGCGGTGGGCTCTTACCCCACCCTTTCACCCTTACCCTGCCGGCTCGCGCCGGCGTGGCGGTTTGCTTTCTGTGGCACTTTCCCTGGGGTCGCCCCCGCCGGGCGTTACCCGGCACCGTGTTTCCTTGGAGCCCGGACTTTCCTCCCCGGCGGCCTTTCGACCCTTGCCGGAGCGGCCGTCCGGCCGACTGACGGCATGGAGATAGGCATTCCTTCCCAGCCGGGTCAAGCCTTGCCGGGCATCGCCGCGAGGACGCGCTCCAGGGTGGCGACGGTCGAGAGATCGGCGACGCCGTCGACCCGTTCGGGACGGAAATGGCGCTGGAACGCGACGACGACGGCCTCGGTGCCGGCATCGAACTGCGAATCCTCGCCTATGCCGTAGCCAAAGTGCCGGAATCGCTGCTTGAGGGCGCCGACGCCCGGCCCGTGATCGCCGGCGTGGAGGAATGGCCCCGGCGCGATGGGTGCCGGCGGAACCCAAAGGCCGACGCCGGCCTCGTGCAGCCGCTGCCAGGGGAAGAGTTCGCCCGGGTCCTCCTTGCGAAGCGGCGCGACGTCGGAGTGAGCGAGCACCCGCTCGGGTGGAATCGGATGGCGGCCGAGAATGCCGAGGCAAAGGTCGATCACCGCATCGATCTGGACGTCCGGGAACGGGCGATAGCCCCACTCATGGCCGGGGTTGACGATCTCGATACCGACCGAGCGGGTGTTCAGGTCGGTTTCGCCGGCCCACCACGACTTCCCGGCGTGCCACGCGCGGCGACCCTCATCGACGAGCTGCACGATCTGCCCGTCTTCGAAGGCGACGTAGTGACTCGACACCTTCGACGCCGGATTGCAGAGCCAGCGGACCGCGCCCTCGCCCGATGCCATGCCGGTATAATGGAGGAGAAGCACGTCGACCGGCTTCGCCGGGTCGCGGGCGTCGTGATTGGGGGACGCGTCCTGGTCGATCACCACGGCCGGCTTCAGCCCCGCTCGAGCTGGATGCGGCGCCAGGCGAGGTTGATCGCCGCCATCCGCTCGTGGGCGATCCCGGCCGCCTCGGGCGGCAAACCGCGCGCGATCAGCCGGTCGGGGTGGTTCTCCGCGGCCAGCGCGCGGTAGCGCGACCGGATCTCGGCGAGCGGCCGGGCCCGGTCGATCCCAAGGACAAGATACGGGTCGCCATCCTCGGGGATGACGTGACGTGCGGCGATCCGCTCGAATCCGGCCTCGTCTATGCCGAAGATCGAAGCGACCTCGCCGAGATAGGCGATCTCCCGCTCGTGGACGGCGCCGTCGGCCTTGGCGATGGCGAAGAGACCATCGACCACGTCCTCAAGGCCCTGCCGGTCCTCGCCATAATAGTCGGCGATTCGCTCGGCATAGGTCTCGTAGCCGGCAATGTCGCGCTTGGCGAGATCGAACAGGCGCCGGACGTGCCGCTCCTCGGCGGGCGGCACCACGAAGAGGCGCCGGAACGCGGCCACTTCGTCGGAGGTCACCACGCCATCGGCCTTGGCCATCTTGGCCGAGAGCGCGACGAGCGCCACGGAGAATGCAACCTGCCGCCGCGCTTCGGGATCGACGCCCGCGAAGAAGCCGACGAACCAGTCGGCCGCGGTGCCGACGGCATCGGCCCCGCTCGCCGCGATTTCGCTGATCCAGATCCAGAGGCTCATGGGCTAACGCTTAAGCAAACCTCGTTCCGGTTTGCCATAGCCTTGACGGCGACTCCTGACACTTCCCAGCCGTCACAATCTAACTAATCGGCCTAATTGGCGCCGAACAGGCTGCCCGAAGCGAAGGCATCCAGATGATAACCGCGTCCGATTGCATTAAGCAGTTCATCAGTTTGGGGGGTGATCTGCTGCAACGAAGCCGCACCGACCTCCACGAAGAAAAGGTTGTTGTCGAGATTGATCGGAAGTCCACCACCTGTCGTCCGAGCCGCGTCGTGAGACAATGCCATCACTTCCAGGAGACGCGGATATATCGACTTAACGTAGGTCCCCTGCGGCGCCTGGACCGCGCTTTGGGAGTAGGCAATCACTGCGTCATCGATTCGGCCGGAGGCACTGAGGGCATCCCCATAAGTGCGGAGCGCCAACGATACCCCGCGACTGTCGGGCGCCAACTCGGCGGACCATCGTGCCGCGCCCGCCGCGATTGTCAAACGAGATTCGGATTCAAGCGTCGGATTGAACTTCGCTGCGATGATGCTGGCGTCCGCGTATTCCCGCAGTAGCGACGAGAGCACCTTGCTCTGCTTCGGGTCGATATCCGGTCCCCACGGCTCGCGGACGCCGAACACCCCGGCCACGCCGTCGACCACTTTCGCGACTTCGTCCCGATCTGTCTGCGCTGGAAAAGACTGACTGATCGCCGCAAGATAACCTGGGCCATCCTCCGTCGCGAGGTAGCCGGAGAGCGCAAAGCGGAAGTGCTGCGCAGCCAAAAGAGCGTTGCGACCGGCGTCAACTCTGCGACCATCGGTCTGGGCCCTCTGTGCCTCCTGAAACGCATGCTGGCCGGCCTCCCTGAAGAGAACCCTCGCAGCTTTGCCAGTCGTCCCCGTCTCAGCAGTTGCGCCAACCATCGCATAAGACTCTATGAGATACTTTAGGTCAGGATCCATCTGCCGATGCTCCGCCACTTTGGTCAGAGGACATCCGGCGATCGTCGGCGTAATTCCAAACGTACTCGGGTCGGCAATCAATTTCCGAAAGACATGCGTAAGACTAAGGGTTGTCGCGCGCTCCGAGCTACCAAATCTCGGGTACATCTCCTTTTTCTTGCTCCAGGCGGCAATCTCGCTAACTCTATCGACCGCAACCGAAGTCCCCGTGGTCAACAAGTCGATCAACATGGATGTCGGAATCGCCCAGCCCGTGTCCGACGCGTTCTTCGCTCTCTGCGAAACCAGGCCGTAAACGCGTCCAAACTGATCGATCAAAGGGCCGCCGCTGTGCCCCCCATCAATATTGAATCCAGTGAAACTTATGCAATGCCCGGTGCAGCATCCAGGAACCCATGAAGAGCATGCTTCGGCTTTTGCGGAAAACTGAGTGTAAGTGAAGCTATTGACGGGATGTAATGGATACTTGTCCGGAGGCACATCGAAACCTTTAACTTCGAATGCCGATAAATTGTTCTGGCCGTCCAATGCCTCCACAAATGATATGTCGGGCACTTTGGCATCGTCCACAAATTCGGGATCAATTCTGAGCAACGCCGCATCCTGACACGGCCGTGTGCCACCCTCTACAATCTCCAATGTTACCGGATCGGATCGCCCCCAAACCATGGTAGTAACGTCAGTATTTCCAACGTCTATTTCGGCTGATTTGCAACCGAAGGACTCATTTGACGGAACAAGCAAATGAAACGCAGTCAACAGTATGCCATTTTCCTTATCTATTAGAAACGCCGTCCCGATATTTGGTGGTACCAAAGTCGTCTGCCCAACCTGTGGCTGGAATTCCACCGTAAGCCGGAACAGGGAGCGAGAAAAATCGACTCCTGAAGCGCT
Organism: Bauldia sp.; assembly: GCA_022841545.1. Taxonomy (GTDB): domain Bacteria; phylum Pseudomonadota; class Alphaproteobacteria; order Rhizobiales; family Kaistiaceae; genus Bauldia. The sequence goes on from JALHRF010000003.1 coordinate 20,389, forward strand.
CGGCGCAAACCTCCCACACCCGGCTCGCCAGGATTGCTGTGCGTCGGTCCGGCCCGCCCAACATAGACACAAGACAGCTGACATCACAATCAAACCGCAGACGCGCATACTCATGACTACATCCCTGAAAAAAACAAGGTCATCCCACTCTCTGAGCTTTGATGGCTGGCTATCTGGCTTCCGATTGCAATATCCGAAGCCTCAAGCTCCACTTTTCCAGTGGCAGTAGCCTTCACCCCGATCTTGAACTCCAGCGACAAAGAGGTGAAACTTAGATCCGGTCGGGTCGCTCTTACAGTTTCTCTCACGCTTTCGACTATCGTCAGGGCTAACTCGTTAGCGGTTGCCGATACGGTATTGCCGGGCGGAGACACTCGTATAATTGTCCTTGTCGATTCATTTCTATCTAAACTTGTCTCCCCTGACACTATGACCACAGACGCATTCGTATCCACCGATTGGTCTTGCCGGGTCATCAAACTTAGATCAGCGAACTTGAATTCCGGAAAATTCGCGTCAGTACTGGTCATTTGCTTCACTTCAGACAACGTGTCTCTCAGCAAATTTACTAGTTGAGTTACTCCGATAGTCTGCTGATGTACTGTAGAAAAGTTCGAATATGTTTGCCACGCGATGAACGCTATGATAATCGCGGCCACGCTCCCCCATATGATGCGCATGACTACCTCTAGGGTGTGTTTCGCGACCTAATCTAAGTTCGATCGCGGATCGATTGCAACTATGATTTGACCGCCCCGCTCGCTGCCGCGAAGCTGGGAGAGTCTTCCTTCAACCGCCCGCGTCTTCGGTGCGACGGTCATCGCTGGCGCGGCGGCCCTTCGGCCTGATTGTTGCGGCCCAAGCTCCTGATTGTTGCTGCCCAGGCTATTGGATGCGCCGCGACTGACGGCTACTGCGTCTGCGGCGCCTCGGGGACGGTGATCCTGAAATCGTCGAAGCCCCACACGGCGCGGTCGTTCCGCGGCGAGGTGGCGCGGACGCCGATCTGCTGTCCGTCGGACGGGGGCTGGCCCTTGAGCGACCGATACTCCCGGCCGTTGACATAGATGGTCGCGGTGTTGCCGATCGTCACCACCCGAAGCTCGTTGACCACGCCGTTCCCCGGTGTCAGCGCATCGAAGGTCGCCCAGCGGAGTTGCGGCAAGACGCGGCCACGCTGGCGGCGGAAGACGCCGATCGACTGCTCGGCGGTGACCACGACGTAGTAGTAGTTGTCGTAGTCGATCGCCCAGAAGATCAGCCCGGCGAAGCTGTTGCCCTCAGGATCGGCCTTGATCGCCTCGAGGTTGAAGCAGAGGTCGATATCCTCGTAGGTCCCCATCGTGCTCAGCGCCGAGTAGTACTCGTCGTAGCCGGGCATGATGGTCAATTGGCCGTCTTCGATGAAGAAGGCGTCGTCGGCATTGCCCCAGGTCGGGTCGAGCGTTGCGAAGCTGTCCTCGAACAGGACCTCGTTCCCCTGGCACGCCAGGACGGGCACCGTCCAACCTAAGGACAGGACCACCAGCAAGGCCAGACCGGTCAGGCGCATCGCACTCCCCGTTCTTTCTGTATCGCCACGCCGACTATGGGGCCAAGCGCGGCGCCGCTCAAGGCTTGGTGACCTTGAGGTTGTCGAATCCGAAACGGGCCGGCCCCGATGGCGGCGAGGCGGCGAACAACCCGATCTGCTGTCCGCTCTCGGGCGGCGAGCCCTCCAGTTCCTCGAAGAGGTTGCCGTTCACGGTGAACGTGGCATCGCTGCCGACGGTGGTCACCCGCAACTCGTTGATGGCGCCGTTGCCTTTGTTGGCGCCCTCGGCCTCCCGCCAGTCGACCTGCGCCAGCCATTTTCCCCGCTGGCGGCGCCAGACCGAGGCCATACCGTTCGGCGCGAGTTCGAAGACGTAGAAGTTGTTGACGTCGACATACCAGAAGATGAGGCCGGCCTTGGCCTCGACCGGATCGACCTCCTCGATGGTCGTCATCGTCACGCACATGTCGATGTCGTCGTAGAGGTTCGCGGCGTTCGCGGCCCAGTGGTAGGAGTCCGCGGCGGGTGACACCTCGAGCTGGCTGTCGACCACCCTGAAGGCATCGCTCTCCTCGCCCCAGGTCGGCTGCAGCCGGTCGAAGTTGTCCTGGAACAGAATGGTCGTTCCCTGGCATGCCGCTGCCACGCCAGCCGCCCCGAGCCAAATCGCCGCTGCCACCGCGATCGATGGAAACCTCATTGCATTCTCCGGCGGTCGGTCTCTTAAATCACAGGGTTATTTAACGCTGCTCGGCATATAGGCCCAGTGGCGTCCTGTCACCCTTCTGAGCCTCGCAGCGTCGCGAAACCAGCGCAACCCAGACACCTCCGGAAAATTGACATGACAGAAGCACCGGCCACCGGCCGTTGGGATTTCTGGATCGACCGCGGCGGCACCTTTACCGACATTGTCGCCCGCGATCCCGAAGGGCGGCTCACCGCGACCAAGATGCTTTCCGAGGATCGCGCCGAATTCCGCGACGCGGCCGTCGCCGGCATCCGCCGGCTCATGGGGCTCAAGCCGGGCGAATGGATCCCGACCGAGCGGGTGGCGACCGTGAAGATGGGGACGACCGTCGCCACCAATGCGCTCCTCGAGCGGAAGGGCGACAGGGTGCTGCTGCTCACCACCAAGGGGTTCCGGGACGCGCTCAGGATCGGCTACCAGGCGCGGCCGGACATCTTCGCCCGCCGCATCGTCAAGCCGGCGATGCTCTACGAAGCCGCCGTCGAAGTGAGCGAACGAGTCCGGGCCGACGGCACGGTAGAGGCCGCGCCCGATCTTCAGGCGGTGCGCGCCGACCTCGAGGCCGCCTGGGAGGCGGGCATCCGGGCCGTGGCGATCGTGTTCATGCATGCCTGGGCCTGGCCCGAGCACGAGCGCCAGGTGGCCGTCCTCGCCCGCCGCATGGGCTTCCCGCAGGTATCGGCGAGCCATGAGATCTCGCCGCTGATCAAGCTGGTCGGCCGCGGCGACACCACGGTGGTCGATGCCTATCTCTCGCCGCTCCTTCGCCGCTACGTTCTCAAGGTGGCGCACGAACTGGGCAGCCCGGCGACGCAGCAAGCGACCACGGCGCCGACAAAGGCGCGCAACCTCGCGCGTCCGCGCCTCATGTTCATGCAATCGTCGGGCGGACTGACGGCGGCCGACCTCTTCCAGGGCAAGGACGCGATCCTCTCCGGTCCTGCCGGCGGGGTCGTCGCCGCGGTCGAGAGCGCGCGCAAGGCCGGCTTCGGCAAGGTTATCGGCTTCGACATGGGCGGCACCTCGACCGACGTGTCGCATTATGACGGGGAATATGAGCGCGCCTTCGAGACCGAGGTCGCGGGCGTGCGCATGCGGGCCCCGATGATGCGGATCAACACCGTCGCCGCCGGCGGCGGCTCGGTCCTGCGCTACGACCAGGGCCGCTACCAGGTCGGGCCGCAGTCGGCGGGGGCTCAACCGGGCCCCGCCTGCTATCGCCAGGGCGGGCCGCTCGCGGTGACCGACGCCAACCTGATGGTCGGCAAGCTCATCCCCCGATATTTCCCGCACATCTTCGGCGCGGGGCGAGACCAGCCGCTCGACGAAGGGGCGGTCCGTTCCGGCTTCGCCGCGCTCACCGAGCGGATCGCCGACGGCCGCGGCCCGGAAGAGATCGCCGACGGCTTCCTCCGCATCGCCGTCCAGAACATGGCGACCGCGATCAAGAAGATCTCGGTCGAGCGCGGCTACGACGTGACTGAATACGCGCTCAACTGCTTCGGCGGCGCCGGCGGTCAGCACGCCTGCCTGGTCGCCGATACGCTCGGCATCCGAACCGTCCTCATCCATCCCTATTCCGGCGTGCTGTCCGCCTACGGCATGGGGCTCGCCGATATCCGCGCCACCCGGAACCGCGCGGTGATGAAGCCCGTCGCCGGCGGGCTCGACCTCGCCGACGACGAGCGCGAGCTCGAGGCGGACGCCGTCGACGAGTTGCGCCGACAGGGCGTCGCCGACGACGACATCGCCATCGTCGTCCGCGCCCATCTCCGCTACCAGGGGACCGACACGCCACTCCCGATCGGCGTGCTCGAGGCGCGGCTCACCGAAGCCGGGCGCGCGCTGCTCGCGCCGGCGGCGATGATCGAAGCCTTCGAGACGGTGCACCGCAAGCAATTCGGCTTCGTCTTCGAGGACAAGATGATCGTCGTCGAGTCGCTCGAGGTCGAGGCGGTGGGGGGCGGCGCCGACATCGCGGAGCCCGAGGCGCCGCTCGTGCCGGACGCACCCGAGCCGGCAGACCGGACAAGGTTCTATTCCGAGGGCGCCTGGCACGACGCCGAAGTCCATCTTCGCGAGGGCCTCCGCCCAGGGGCGACGGTCTCCGGCGCGGCGCTCATCATCGAGCCGCACCAGACCATCGTCGTCGAGCCCGGCTGGCGGGCCGAGGTGACGGCGCGGGACCACATCGTCCTCCGCCGCGTCGACGCGCAGCCGAAGCGCACCGCGATCGGGACGACGGTCGATCCGGTCATGCTCGAGGTCTTCAACAACCTGTTCATGGCGATCGCCGAGCAGATGGGCGTCACGCTTCAGAACACCGCCTACTCGGTCAACATCAAGGAGCGGCTCGACTTCTCCTGCGCGGTCTTCGACGGCGAGGGCCGGCTCGTTGCCAATGCGCCGCACATGCCGGTCCATCTCGGTTCGATGGACCGCTCGGTCGAGACCATCATCCGGCTCAACGAGCGACGGATCCGGCCGGGCGACGTGTTCGCGCTCAATGCACCCTACAACGGCGGCACCCACCTCCCCGACATCACGGTGTGCACGCCGGTCTTCGACGAGGCGGGCGAGACGATTCTGTTCTGGGTGGCCTCGCGCGGCCACCATGCCGATGTCGGCGGGACCGCGCCCGGCTCCATGACGCCGCGCGCCACCACCGTCGAGGAAGAGGGCGTGCTGATCGATAATTTCCGCCTGGTCGAGGCGGGCCGCTTCCGCGAGGCGGCGCTGGTCGAGGTCCTCACCGGCCACCGCTATCCCGTGCGCAACGTCACGCAGAACGTCGCCGACCTCAAGGCGCAGATCGCCGCCAACGAGATGGGCGTCCGCGAGCTTCGAAAGATGGTGGCGCATTTCGGCCTGGACGTCGTGCGGGCCTATATGGGCCACGTCCAGGACAATGCCGCCGAGAGCGTGCGGCGCGTGCTCGACGCGCTCCACGATTCGGAGTTCGAGGTCGCGACGGACCAGGGCGCTGTGATCCGGGTGAAGATCACCGTCGACCGCGAAAAGCGCGAGGCGACGGTCGACTTCACCGGCACCAGCCCGGAACAGAAGACCAACTTCAACGCCCCCGAGCCGGTGACACGCGCCGCGGTGCTCTACTGCTTCCGGGTGATGGTCGAGGACCAGATCCCGATGAACGCCGGCTGTCTCCGGCCGATCAACATCATCATCCCCGACGGCTCGATGCTCAAGCCGCGCTACCCGGCGGCAGTGGTCGCCGGCAATGTCGAGACCTCGCAGCACGTCACCGACTGCCTGTTCGGTGCGCTCGGCGTGCTCGCCTCGGCCCAGGGGACGATGAATAACCTCACTTTCGGCAACGCCCGCTACCAGTACTACGAGACGATCTGCTCGGGCGCGCCGGCGGGACAATTCGGCGACGGCACGGGGTTCGACGGCGCCGATGCCGTCCACACCCACATGACCAACTCGCGCCTCACCGACCCGGAGATCCTCGAATACCGCTTCCCGGTGCTGCTCGAGGATTTCCACATCCGCGAAGGTTCCGGCGGCCGGGGACGCTGGTCGGCCGGCGGCGGCACGGAGCGCACCATCCGCTTCCTGGAAGAGATGGACTGCGCGATTCTCTCCTCGCATCGAACGATCCCGCCCCACGGTCTCGCCGGCGGCGCGCCCGGGGCGCTCGGCGCAACCCGCATACGCCGCGCCGACGGCAGCATCGAGATGCTCGAGGGCTGCGACCAGACGGTGCTCAAGCCCGGCGAGGCGGTGATCGTCACCACACCAACCGGCGGCGGATTCGGTGCGCCCTGAGCTTCACCTGAGGGCCGCGACGCCCGCGGACGCGGAAGCGGTCGCCGCGGTCTTCACCCGAAGCCGCCGGGTTAACCTGCCTTACTTCCCGGTGCTGCACACCGAGGAGGAAGACCGCGCCTTCATCGCCGGCCACGTCCTGGCGAACGACACCGTGCGGGTAGCCGAGGCGGATGCCATCGTCGGCTTCATCGCCTGGCGCGAGGGCTGGGTCGATCACCTTTACGTCGATGCCGGATGGACGGCGCGCGGAGTCGGCGCCGACCTTCTCGCCGTGGCGTGCCAGGACCAAAGCGCGCTTCGCCTGTGGGCGTTCCAGCGCAACGCAGGCGCCATCCGCTTCCACCGGCGTCACGGCTTCGGCGTGGTCGGGGAGACCGACGGCTCCGGGAACGACGAGAAAGAGCCCGACACGCTTCTCGCCTGGTCGGTAAGATAGTCCGCACACAGGGGACATTGCGCAACCTCACGCGTTAAGAGTGGTTGGGGAGTGCCGTTTCAAAAATGCCGAGCACCACGAAGAACCAGCCGCCGAAGAAGGTTCTGAACAGCCTCAAGTTCGACCTCCCCGGGAAATACGATCCGCTCAACGCCGCCGCCAAGCCGCCACTGAAGCTCGCCTACAGCTTCGATCCCGCGGCCATCGCCAAGCTCGACCTCGGGCAGAGCGGATGGGCCCCTTTTTCGAATGCGCAGAAAGAGGCGGTGCGCGACGCGCTGGCTGAATTCGAGGCCGTCCTCAATGTCAGGTTCGTCGAGACGGCCGGGCGCGGCGACACCGACCTAGCCTTTGGCCGCACCAGCCTCGGCGGCGATGGGCTCGGCGGCATCCAGTGGCGCTCCGGAACGGGCTTCTTCGATCTCGACGGCTATGCGATCTTCGACAGATCCGAACCGCTGACCGACGCCTATGGACGCCATCTGATGCTCCATGAGATCGGCCACGGGATGACGCTGAAACACCCAGGAAACTACGGCGGCGACGATGGGCCGTTTCTCGGCAAGTCCAAGGAGAACAACAAGTATTCGGTGATGTCCTACCGCGACAATCCCGACAGCGGCGAACGCGCCGATCACCTGATGCTCTACGATATCGCCGCACTCCAGTCCCGCTTCGGCGCCAATCTCGGCCACCGCACCGGCGACGACGTCTATACCGCACCCGACGGCCGGCTCGAGGTGATCTGGGACGCGGGCGGAACCGACGCGATCGACGGCAGCGGCCATGCCTCGGCGTTGAAGATCGATCTTCGCGACGGGCGCTTCACGTCGCTCGGTCAGAAGGACAATCTCGCCATCGCCTACGGTGTGGTGATCGAGAACGCCATGGGCGGTAGCGGCAACGACCGGCTCACCGGCAACAAGTGGGCCAACAGCCTCGACGGCGGGGCCGGCGACGACATCCTCGACGGCGGCAAGGGCGCCGACATGCTCATCGGCGGCCCCGGCAGCGACGCGTTCGTATTCAAGGCGAAACCCGGCACTGGGCGCAGCACGATCGCCGACTTCGATCCGACCGCCGACACGATCCGCCTCGACCGGGACGCCTTCAAGGGCCTAGGAGGAAAAGGCGCCCTGTCCGCGGACGCGTTCCACATCGGCGGCGCCGCGCACGACCGCAGCGACCGCATCATCTACGATGACGCGGCGGGTCATCTGATCCATGACCGGAACGGAAGCGCTCCTGGCAAGGCCAAGGTGTTCGCCATGATCGATTCCGGTCTCGACATCGAGGCCGGAGTCTTCATCTCGATCTGAGATTGCCGGGCAGGATCGAGGTCGCGGGGTCGCGCTTCCGGAAGCTCATGCGCAGGAGGCAGATCGCGTCGAGCTTGAAGGCCATGGCGCAGACCCGAAGGTAGCGGACGAACTCCGCCACGGCTTCTTCGCCCGCCATCGCCACCGCCTCGTCGCGCCGCGCGACGAGCGCCCGCTCCCAGGCGACGAGCGTGGCCGCATAGTGATCGCGGTCATTCCTGAGCGCGATCAGTTCGAAGTCCGGGTCGGCGGCGGCGATCGGCTCGTGGATCAACGGCAGCTCGCTCTCGCGGAAAATGCGCTCGGCGATAAACGGGGGCAGCGTGATGCCGGATGCCGAATAGGCGATGGTCTGGAGCGAGAGGCAGCCGCCGGTGTTGAGCGAGTCGCGGCAGAAGGCGAAGAACGCGCGATAGGCGCCGAGCTTCTCCTCCGGTGACAGCCCCGGCCGGGCGAAATGCTCGAAGGCGCCGATCGAGACGATCGCGTCATAGGGCGCCTCGGGCCTGTGGTCGCGCCAGCTCTCCTCGCGGACCTCGATTTCCGGCCCGGCGCGCTCGCGGACAAAGGCGGCCTGGGACGAACTGAGCGTGAGGCCGACGGCGTGCTTGACGTGCGCCTGGTCGACCAGCCGGCGGAGCATGGCCCCCCAGCCGCAGCCGACATCGAGGACCCTCGCCTTGCCCGCCGCACCGGCCGCCGCGATGTGATGGTCGAGCTTGCGGGTCTGCGCGGCGTCGAGGTCGTCGCCGGCTTCGAACAGCGCGGCGGAGTAGATCCGTTCCGGCCCGAGCCAAAGGCCGAAGAAATCGTCGCCGAAATCGTAATGGTGGCGAATCGCCTGGGCCGAGGCGCCGGGCGCGATGGTGGTAGCCTGATCGGTTTGGGTCATCACGAGCTCCGATTCCGTCAAGGTTCGCACAGACTGCGCGGGCGGAAAACTGTGGCCGTCAGGACGGCGTGGCGGCACGAAGCATGCGCGCCCGGCGGAGCACGAAGACGGCCAGCCCGGCATGGAGGACGACCGCGAGCGCGAGCGCGACGAGGTGCTGGGTGACCGTCACGCCGGGCACCCCCGCGACTTCGGTAAGGGCCCACACGCCGAGCGGAATGAAGAGAAACACGGCCGTGATCAGGCCGGGGTTATAGCCGCGGAGCGCCGCCGCACCGACCACGTGCAGTATGGCATTGACCAGGACCAGGTAGATCGCGATCAGGCCCCAGCCGAGCGCGACGAACCGCGCCAGATAAATCGCGACGAGATCGACACCCCAGACCAACGGCACGTTGACGACGACCACGGCGGGCGTGGTCAGCGCGTTCGGAACCCGGGCGATGCGCTTGTTGATGAAGCGCCGGAAGCGGTCGCCCGCATGCTCCTCGACCTGATGGATCATGTAGGCCGGCAGCATCAGGAACACGGCGACGAGTGCCGGGCTCCAGTTCGCGGCGAACAGCGGCAGGACCGCAAGGAGGAAGAGCCCGGCAATCAGGCCGGCATACATCCAGTTCTGGAAGAACCAGAGTTTGGCCATCGTACCGACGAGCCGGAGCACGATGCTATTCGTCGATCACGTCGTCGCCCGCTTCCCCGGTGGCGGGACCGCCCTTGGTGAAGAACGGCGAGTCCGCATAGGAAGGCGGCACCGGGGTGAGCAGGATGGTGTCCGGCATCCGCGGGCGCTCCGGCTCTTCCATCCAGGCGTTCATCATCAGTTCGTAGCGCGGCTGGCCGGGGATCGCAGCATAGCGCTCGCCCTCATAGGGCGGACGCGCCGGTCCGAGCGGAAGTCCGTTCGGCTTGCAGTACTTGTAGGTGCCGGTCTTGCCGTGGCGCGCCAGATCGACGTGGAAATGGTCGGCATGGTAAGCGGCGCCGGGGCCGAGGGTGGTGTTGAACGACTTGCAGGCGGACGCAAAGATCTCACGGAGGAAGGCCTGTTCGTCCTCCTGGCCGCGCCAGCCCTTCAGGACCGTGACCACCCGGCCATTGGCGAGGACGAAGCCGGCGATGTCGATGGCGTTGCCGAAGGCGTGCTCGGAGAGATCCGCGCCGCGCTTGTTGTTGCGGGTGCGGCAGGCATAGGCCGAGATCTGCTTGATCTCGACGACCGGCACGCCGAAATAGACGACCGCCGCCGGCTGGACCGAGTAACGCATCCAGGTCTCGAGGGCCGTGGTGATCGGGCAGCCGAGCGTGGCGTCGGGACCGATGCCGATGGTGCCGGCCTGGAGGGCGGCGACCTTCAGCGGGTACTCGACGCCGCAGGTGCCCTTGTCCTTGATCTCCTTGACCTGGCGGACGAAGTAGGATTGCGGCTTTCGCGCCATGCAGGCGCGCTCGGCCTGATCACGCCACGACTCGCGGCGCTCGAAGCCGAGGAAATTGAAGGCGCAACCGGCGACGAGCATCGACAAGCCGGCGGCCACCGTCAGATACGCAACACGACGGATCATGGCGCCGGAGAATGCCGGCGATTTCCTAAAGAAGCGTCAAATTTGAATCGAAACCGCCGGATGTCAGGCCACCACGGCGCTGACCGGGCGGCGGAGCGATTCCGGCATTGCCGGGCCGTTGCCGAAGCGCAGGATGAGATCGGGACGGCGACCGGGAATGCCGAGCTCGGCGGCGAGCTTCTCCCGCACCGCCGGCACCTCGACGGCCTGGTTGATGAAGGCATGCCTCAACCCAAGCGTCGTCGCGGCGAGGCCGAAGCGCTGGTAGCTCCGCCCGCACTCGACCCAATGGGCCGGGTCGTCGGCCTTGCCGACCAGGACCATGATCCCGGCCGAGCTCCGGACCTGCGCGGCGCATTTGTCCGATTCGGCCTTTGGCGAGGCGACGAAGCGAAAGATCAGGCGCCCGAGCCACGGCGGGATCGACGGGTTACCGGTGCAGCCGGAGAAGAGGCCGTCGCCGGCAGCGAGCGCCTGCCGCGCATCGAAGCGGATCCAGTGCTTCAGTTCCGCCATGAAGGCATCGTCGCGAAACTGGACGTCGTTGCCCTCGACGACGAGGGCGAGAGTGGCCTCGATGCGGGCGGGTTCGGTGATCATGACGACATCGACCGCCTCGCTCCGCGCCGCGGCCTCGAGCGCGGCGACGGTCTCGGCGGACAGCGGCTTGCCGTCATAGACCGCGCGGGAGACGCCACGTGACGGGATCGCCTTGAAGGCCGGCGTTTCATGGGGGGCGGTCTGCTCCAACGAGACCCGCACGCCGCCACCGCTTTCCGGCATGAACTGCGCAGTCCCCGCCAGGCCGCGCGCCCCGGCGGCGAGGATGAGGTTCTCGGTGGCGCAGCCCAGGGTGCAGAAGAGGTGGTGATCGTCGGGATCGACCACCGGCGTCTTGCGGCTCATGTCGGGGAGCACGTCGATCGCGTCCGCGCCGATCCGGAATTTCCACGGCTGGGTATTGTGGCTGTTGGCGGCGAGCGTCGCGTAACGGACGAGATCGAGCCGATCGGAAACGTCGGCGGCAAGCGGAACCCGAAGCGCGTTGGCGGCGGTACTGTAAGCATTCATGCTTTTCCGCTCCTCCCCGACATGGACCGTGTCGCTGCCACTCCGGCCACGCCAATCGCCGCGGCACCGACGATCACCCGACGCCGATTCACCAACTTAGGTTGCATCATCCATCTTCCCGCCCGTCCTCAAGGGAAAGGTGCAACCGGAACGTTCCTTCCGCCTTGATCGTCCTCAATTCCGCAGGCGCTCCTGCCGTGCCCAAAACTCAGAGCACGAGCACGCCGTGATGCTCGGCCTTATCCTCGGGCTCGACATGGATGGTGATCATGGCGTCGGGAACCGTCGCCTTCAATGCCTTCTCGATCCGGTCGCAAATCTCGTGCGCTTCGGAGACCGGCATCGTGCCGGCGACGACGAGGTGGAAATCGATGAAGGTGGCGCGACCGGCGAGCCGCGTGCGGAGGTCGTGGGCCTCGATCGCGCCTTCGGCATTGGTCGAGATGATCTGGCGGATCTCGCCAAGCGTCTTCTCCGGGACCGCCTCGTCCATCAGGCCGCCCAGCGACTCGCGGATGAGACGCCAGCCGGCCCAAAGGATGTTGAGCGCGACGATGGCCGCGAAGATCGGGTCGAGCGCGGCGATGCCGGTGACATAGGCGGCGATCAGGCCGGCGACGACGCCGACCGAGGTGACGACATCGGTGAAGAGGTGCTTGCCGTCCGCGACCAGCGCCGGCGAACGCCGCCGCCGCCCCTCGCGAATCAGGAACCAGCACCAGACGCCGTTGACCGCCGAGGCGACGGCGCTGACCACGAGGCCCTCGACCGGCGCCTCGAACATCTGCGGCGCGAGGAAGGCCTGATAGGCCTCCCTCAGGATCAGGATCGCCGCGACGATGATCAGCACGCCTTCGAGGACGACAGAAAAGTACTCGGCCTTGTGGTGGCCGTACGGGTGGTTCGTGTCGGCCGGTCTTGCGCTGTAGCTGATGGCGACGAGCGCCGCCGAGGAGGCCGCGACGTTGACGATCGATTCGAGCGCGTCGGAGAAGAGCGCGACGCTGCCGGTGAGCTGCCAGGCGAGGAGCTTGATGCCGAGCACGGCGAGACCGACGGCGACGCTGATCGCGGCGATGGTCGAGGTGCGGAGGCCGCCTGCCCTTTTCGCCTTCGCCGTCGTGGCCGAGGTCGCCGGCACGGCTTCAGTCCGCCATGGTTTCGAGCGAGGCGAAGCTCTCCGCCGGTCCGGCGTCGGCGAAAGGCGTCCGCACCTCGACGAAGGTGTCCGGATAGAAGCCGTTGAACCGGGTGCGGAGCGCCAGCGAATAGGCGCCGATGTGCCCGATCTCGATCCAGTCCCCGGTATCGACATATTGCGGCAGGTAGAAGGGCCGCGACAGGATATCGACGGAATCGCAGGTCGCGCCGCACACCTTGAATGCCGCGAGTTCGCTGGAACCGGCCCGCTTCCGCCGTGCCGGGTCGGGCAGCAGCCGGGCGGGCAGCGTGATCTTCCCCGTCCACGAATCCGACAGCGACGCCCAGATGCCGTCGTTGATGTAGATGCGCCGGCCCTTCTTGAGGAGGACGCGGACAATCAGCGAGAAGCTCCGCGCGGCGATCACACGGCCCGGCTCCGCCACCAGCGGCAGGTCATCGAGTCCCCATTCGCGGATCTCGCTCACCACTTCGGAAATGAGCGCCGGGGTGTCTGGCGCCGGCGGCGGCTTCTGCCGCGGGTCATGCCCGTATTCCGCCGGAAAGCCCCCGCCGATGTCGAGCATGGCGATGGGGACCCCGGCCCGCGACCGCACCCACGCGGCGGAGGCGAGCGCGCGCTCATAGGTGTCGGTATCCTCCACCTGGCTGCCGACATGGAAGCAGAGCCCGACCTTGAAGCCGACCCGGTGAATGCGCTGGACGAGTTCGACGGCATGTCCGGGCGCGGCGCCGAACTTTTTCGACAGCTCATAGGCCGCATGGCCGCGGGAGGCGAGCCGGACGAGCAGCGTGATCTCCTCGGGATCGAGGTCGAGCCCGCGGACGATCCTGAGGATCTTGGCCACCTCATCCTCGTGGTCGAGGGCCATGATTCGGATGCCGTACGTCTCGAGCGCGAGGCGGATATCGGACTGGGCCTTGACCGGATGCGTGTAGAAGAGCTCGGCCTTCGGCGCGACCGCCCGGACGGCCGCGAACTCGGCCGGAGACGCCACATCGAAGCAGTCGATGCCGGCATCCGCCAGTGTTTTCAACACCATCGGCTCGCCGTTGGTCTTCACCGCATAGGCCGTCTTGCCCGGAAACGCCGACTTGAAGGTGAGCGCATCCCGGATGAGCATCTGCGGCATGAAGCAATAGACCGGCTGATCCGGCCGCAGCGCATAGGCCGCATCGCGGGCGGTCTTGAAGCTCTGCATGGTGTCCCTCGCCCTCCGGTTCGGCGGGCACGCTACCAGCCCGTCATGGCAGGTTAAAGCTGCCGTCGCCCCAGGCGTTCCTGGAGCGCGGCAGGGCGCCTCACGGAATGCAAAGTAGAAAAATATTTCGTGATGGGGATTCCGCCAGCGAGTCAACGACTTAGCAAGGGATTGTTACAGTCGGGCCCCACCGTTGCCGCACTGCAGCACATTTTTCGTTTCGCCAAAAGATGAACAAGCGTTAATCTATGACATTCGTTCGGGAACCGGAGGCATGACATGATCCTTGCCAAGCCGCTCCACATGGCGATGGTTTGCGCCGCGTTCCTGTTTGTTGCTGCAGTTGTGTTCGGGGCGATTTAGGCGCTCCGGTATTTTGTTGCGGACGAGTTGTTGCTTTGGCCGGCCGGGCGCGCGGGAGCGCGATGCCCGGCTTTGTTGTTTTCGGGCCCTGTCCTCGACGCCCCACCCTCAATCCAGAAACCGGTCGAAGATCGCGAGCGTCCGCCCCGCCTCCAAAATGGCGGCATCGGTGCCGAGCGCCGTGGTTACGCTTCCCCGTTTCTCATCGTAGGGCGCTCCTTTCAGCCGGGGGTCGCGCCATAGCCCGGTGGTGATGGTGACACCACGGTAGACAAGGTCCCCGTTGACCCGCGACAGGTGCATGCCGCCGGACGAAGAGCCGGAGGCGTCGCAGTCGGTGCGGTAGAACGAGGTGATGCTGGTCGAAATCGGCACGCGGCGCACCGTGCAGCCTTGGACCACCGGCACCTCGTTGGGCACGACCTTCTCCATGCCGGCAGGGTGGGCCGTGACGACGATCAGCGCGTCGCCGCTCGCGACCTTGACGTCGGTGTCGACCGGGAAGGGCTCGGCCCCCTCGATCGGCTCGGCAAGCGGCACGATGGCGAAGTCGTAGTTGGACCCGGCCTTGAGCGGGTTGGCGCCGAATTTGGCATCGTCGACCAGAAGGTCGACCTTCACCGGCGGAATCGCCTGGCTCTTGAAGAAGCAGTTGGACCGCCGCTCGCCGGACTCCTCGAAGAAGATGTGGCCGGCGGTTAGGATCTGGCGATTGTTGATGAACAGCGCCCCCGAACCGAGCGACGGCGTCGGCAGAAAGCAGCCGACATAGCCCGAAACCATGCGAATCCGGTCGATCTCGGCCTTCGACAAGCCGAGGGACGGGCCAATCTCGAGGAGAGAATCCCGGTCGTCCGTGCCGTCGATGATATTGGCGGTCGCGGTCGACGCGACCAGCGCCCCCGCAACGGCGACGATTGCGAGAGCCGGACGAAGAACAGATTGCATGCAACACCCCGGAGAAAGCCGTTGAGGCGTGAAGCACGGGAATATGACCGGGCTGCGGCCAAGGACAAGAGCGACAGCCGCTCAGATGAAGAACATCGCCCCGAACCAGGCGAGGGAGAGACCCCGGGCCGGCCAGGTCCAGACCCCGCCGGACATCGCACTGGTCTTCCACACGACGAACACGACGAGCAGGTTGTATGGGATGGGCGAGAAGAACACTGCGGTCGCGAGCCAGGCCGGCGCCTCGATGCCGAACAGGCCAAAGGACAACGCCATCGTCACGACGTTGATCAGCGTGCCGCCGATCAGCATGTCGCTGATGATGACGAGGTGAAGCGGCTCGGTTCCCGACAGGAGCGCGCGATAGTAGCCGCGGATGCCGCGCCAAAGTCCCCGTCGAGAGGAGCCTCCGTCCACGATCGGTGCTTTCACGGCCACTGCTCGAGTATAAGGGAGAGGTCGCAACCGGGATCATGGAGCATTCGGTGACGGGCGCAATTCGAAACTTGGGCGGCCAGGCCGTGTACCTGTGGGCGGCGGAGGGCCCCGGGATTGCACGCGAGAGCGACGCGCTCGACCTGATCGGCGAGACCTACGGACAGGACGTGGCATGGGTCGGCATCCCCCTCGAGCGCCTGTCGCCCGACTTCTTTCATCTGCGAACGGGCGTCGCCGGCGCATTCCTGCAGAAACTGACCAATTACCACCTCAGGGTCGCCTTCGTCGGCGACCTGACCCGTCGGATCGAGGCGAGCGATGCCCTTGCCGCCTTCGTCACGGAATCGAATCGCGGCGACCATGTCTGGTTCGTGGAGGATGAAGCCGCGCTGGCAGCGCGGCTCGCGAAGCGGCGATGAAGCCGGCCTCTCCGCTGCCGCGCGATCGACCCGTTCATCCCGGCCGGCGATTGGGGGACTAGGATCGCCGCTTGCCCTGAGTGCCGCGCCGCCTTGCCGGAGGCGGAACCAGCTCGACCCCGTGGAGCAGATCGAACAACCAGGCGAGACCCGCATCCATCATCGCGACCTTGGGCGCGACAGCCGTCAGCCGGAAGCGGGTGAGCGGTAGCGGCGGGTCCACGGCCACGATCCCGAAACGGGCCGCATGCATCGCGACGAAACGCCTTGGCAATGCCGAAATCAGGTCGGTCCCGGCGATGACGGCGAGCGCGAACATGAAGTTCGGCACTGTCAGCGCGATCCGGCGCGCGAAGCCCTGCCTCGCCAACGCCTCGTCGACGAAGCCAAGGCGATCGCCGGTGAACGAGACCACCAGGTGCTGCAGCGCGCAATATTGCTTCAGGGAGGGATTGCGCGCGAACGGGTGCCCGGCACGCATCGCAACGACAAAGTCCTCCTCGTAGAGGTGGCGGGCGTGGAAGCGCGCCGGAGCCCGGTCGGTCGGGATGACGGCGATGTCCATGTCGCGGGCGTCCAGCTCGGCAAAGGCGTTCCGCCACGCCTGCTCGGGCGACATCTCCGCCGGAACCGGAAGCAGTTGCCGGATGCTGATGTCGATGCCGGGCGCCATCCTCTGCAGCGCGCCGAGAAGCGGCGGCAGGAAGACCGCGGAGGCTCCGTCCGGCGCCCCGATCGTGAACCGGCGCGTCGAGCGCGCCGGATCGAACGGCTCCGCCGTCGCAATCACGCTCCGCGCCCGGGCGAGAACGTCAGCGATCGGGGCGGCGAGCTCCAACGCGCGCGCGGTGGGAACGACGCCTCTCGGTGTCTTCAGGAACAGCGGATCGTTGAGCAGCCGGCGCAGCCTGCCGAGGCCATGGCTGACCGCCGACGACGTCAGGTTCAGTCGCTCCGCGGCCCGGCCGACGTGACTTTCGTCGAACACCACCTCGAACAGGGCGAGGAGGTTGAGGTCGATCCGTGACAGCGAAACAGAATTCATCATATTCCTGAAATCATATCACTTCATTCAGGATGGTAGAAGCCCCATCCCTTGCGCCGAAGCGATGCCGGTCGGCGTCGCAAGCAAACTTGGAGCAACTGAAATGACACCTACCCGACGTGCCGTCGTCCTCGCCGCTGCAGGCGCCGGCCTTGCCTTGCCGCAGCTTGCACAGGCCGCCGCCTCCGGAAATGCCGATCTCACCGAGACCGTGGCCGAACTGATCCGGACTTCTGACGAAGGCAACGCGGCGCTGATGCGCGGCGACATCGGCACCTATACGAAGCTCGTCCCGCTCGCCGATGACTTCCTGCTGATGTCGCCGTTCGGCGGGCGGCCGTCGCCCGCCTCGGACTACACGCCGGAGCGGCTGGAGGAGATGGGCCGCTTCTTCCGAAACGGCACGTTCTCGCAGGAGGTTCTGCAGACCTACGCCACGAACGACATGGTCGTCCTCGTCACCATCGAGCGCACGCATGTCGAGGTCGGCGGCCTGCCAGGACAGGACTGGGCGCTCCGCGTGACCCTGGTCTACCGCCGCGACAAGGACGGTGCATGGCGGCTCGCGCATCGCCACGCCGACCCGCTGGCGCACGGCATCAGCGTCAAGCAGGCTGCGGTCCTCGGTCGCGGTGAGGCAGCCTGAGTCGGCAAGGCAACGTTCCCGCGGGCGAGCGCGGCAACCTGGCCCGCCCGCGGGCATGACGATGGCCCGATTCGATCCCGTCAGGCCGCGCGGGCAAGCGCCACCGCGTCGGGGCCGGCCGGGAAATGCAGTTGGCCGGTGCCGTCGTTCGCGGCGCGCCAGACGGCATCGGCGACGTCGGCTTCGGTCGTCACCATTGCCGGCTCGGCGAAGGCGGTGAAGATCGGGTTCGCAAACGGCGCATAGGCCTCCGGGATCAGGTCCTCGACCCGGAGCTCCGCGTTCTCCGCAAAGCGCGTGGTCGGCCCATAGCCCGGCTCCACCAGCTTGACCCGGATGCCGAAGGCCGCGAGCTCATGGGCGAGTGACCCGGTGAAGCCTTCGATCGCCGTCTTGCTCGCGGTGTAGACTGCGACCAGCGGCATCGGCGCCAGCGTGACGCTGGACGTCACGTTCACGATCGCGCCCGACCGGCGCGCCCGGAACCGGGGGATCGCCGCGTGGGTCATGGCCATGACGCCGAAGGTGTTGGTCTCGAAGATGCGCCGCGCCTCCGCCATCGGCGTCGCCTCGAACGCCCCGAGCAGCCCGACGCCGGCATTGTTGACGAGCACGTCGATCGGCCCGGCCGCATCGAGCGCCGCTGCGATGCTCTCGGGCCGGGTCACGTCAAGCGGCAGGATTCGGATGCGATCCGTGCGCGGGAGCACGTCCTCGCGCGGCTTGCGCATGGTGGCGATCACGGTCCAGCCCTCGGCATGGAAGCGGCGCGCGGTCTCGAGGCCGTAGCCGGACGAGCAGCCGGTGATGAGCACGGTGTTCATGGCAGTCTCCTTCGTTGCGGTGGTCGAGAGATAGCCAGCCCGTGCCGGACGTTCTACGATTGAAAGTCCAGATTTGATTTGCGATAGTCCAGAGATGATCGATCCCCTCTCCGAAGTCATCGCCCTCCTGCGCCCGCGAACGGTGTTCACCAAGGGCATCAGCGGCGCCGGCCGCTGGGGCATCCGCTACACGGACTTCGGCCAGCCCAGCTTCTGCACGGTTGTCGAGGGGCGCTGCCGTCTCGCCGTCGACGGCGAGGCCACGGTGACGCTGGAAGCGGGCGACTTCGTGCTCCTGCCGGCGACGCCCGGCTTCACGATGACCGGGTTCGAGCCGGTGACGCCTCTGCATATCGACCCGAAGGTCGGGCCGGCGCCGGCGGGCGAAGTGCGCCATGGCCGGCGCGGTGGTCGCCCGGACGTGCGGCTCCTCGGCGGCTACTTCCTCTTCGACTCGCCCGACGCGGGGCTTCTCGTGTCGCTCCTGCCGCGGCTGATTCATGTTCGTGGGGCGGACCGGCTCGCGACGCTGGTGGGCCTGCTCCGCGACGAATCCGGCGGGAAGCGGCCCGGCCGCGAGCTCGTCCTGTCGCGCCTGATCGAGCTGCTGCTCATCGAGTCGCTGCGCGCGACACAGAGCAAGGATGCGTCGCCCGGCCTCCTTCGCGGGCTCGGCGATGCGCGGCTCGCGACCGCGATCCGCCTGATGCACGGCGACCCCGCGCGGGCCTGGACCGTCGCGGAACTCGGACGGAAGGCGGCGCTCTCGCGCTCGGCCTTCTTCGACCGCTTCACCCGCGCCGTGGGCGTGCCGCCGATGGAGTATCTCCTCGGCTGGCGGATGGCGCTCGCCAAGGATCTGCTCCGCCGCGGCGAGGCCGGTCTCGCCGACGTCGCGGAACGGGTCGGCTATGGTTCGGCGAGCACCTTCAGCACCGCCTTCAGCCGCCATGTCGGCCAGCCGCCGGGCCGCTACGCGCGGCAGGCGGCGGCGGCGTGACGGCGGCTCCTATTCCGCCGCCTCGCGCTTGCCGGGCTCGTAGTTGAGGATCGGCGCGAGCCACCGTTCGGCCACGTCGAGCGGCCAGCCCTTGCGCGCGGCGTAGTCCTCGACCTGATCCTGCTCGATCCGGCCGACGCCGAAATAGTGGCTGTCGGGGTGGGAGAAGTAGAGCCCGGAGACCGACGACGCCGGCCACATGGCGTAGCTCTCGGTCAACTTGATGCCGGTCGCGGCCGCCGCGTCGAGGAGGTCGAAGAGGGTCTGCTTCTCGGTGTGGTCGGGCTGCGCCGGATAGCCGGGAGCGGGTCGGATGCCCCGATAGGATTCGCGGATCAGTTCTGCCGGCGTGAACGCCTCGTCCGGCGCGTAGGCCCAGAACTCGCGGCGCACCCGCTGGTGCATCCGCTCGGCAAACGCCTCGGCGAGCCGGTCGGCCAGCGCCTGGCTCAGGATCTTGGAATAGTCGTCATTGGCGCGGGCGAAACGCTCGGCCACCGCCTCCTCGCCGATTCCGGCGGTCACCGCGAAACCGCCGATGAAATCGCTGAGGCCGGCTTCCCCGGGCGCGACGAAATCCGACAGCGCGACATGGCCGCGCTTGCTGTTCTGGCGCGCGATCTGCTGGCGGAGCGTGTAGAGCCGGGCGCGTTCCCCGGTTCGAGCCTCATCGGCATAGACGACGATGTCGTCGCCGTCCGCCGCCGCCGGCCAGAAGCCGATGACGCCGCTCGCCGTGAGCCAGTTCTCGGCGACCATCTGCCGGAGCATCGCCTTCGCATCGTCGAACAGCGCACTTGCTGCCTCCCCCACCTTCGGATCGTTGAGGAGAAGCGGGTACGTGCCCTTGATCTCCCAGGCGGCGAAGAACGGCGTCCAGTCGATATAGGGAACGAGTTCGGCGACGGGGTAGTCCGCAAAGCGCCGGGTGCCGAGGAACGTCGGTCGCGGCGGGCGGTAGCCTGCCCAATCGATGGCGAAGCGGTCCTTCCGCGCATCGCGGAGCGACACCCGCCGCTTCTCGGCCATGCCGCGGGCATGGGTCTCGGCAACTTTCTTGTATTCCTCGCGGATCCCGTCGACATAGGCCGTGCGGCCGGAGCCCATCAGATGCTGCGCGACGCCGACGGCGCGGCTCGCGTCGAGCACATGGACCGCCTGGTTCCGGTGGTAGTTCGGGCTGATCTTGACGGCGGTGTGGACGCGGCTCGTCGTCGCCCCGCCGATGAGGAGCGGCACGTCGAAACCCTCGCGCTCCATCTCGGCGGCGACGTGGCACATCTCGTCGAGCGAGGGCGTGATCAGGCCGGAGAGACCGACGATGTCGACCTTCCTCTCACGCGCCGTCTCGAGGATCTTCGCTGCCGGCACCATCACGCCGAGGTCGATGACCTCGTAATTGTTGCACTGGAGAACGACGCCGACGATGTTCTTGCCGATGTCGTGGACGTCGCCCTTGACGGTGGCGAGCAGGATGCGGCCGGCGATGTTCTGCTCGCCGGTGCCGAGGAGGCGCTTTTCCTCCTCCATGTACGGCATCAGGTAGGCGACCGACTGCTTCATGACGCGGGCCGACTTGACCACCTGCGGCAGGAACATCCGGCCCGAGCCGAACAGGTCGCCGACGACGTTCATGCCGGCCATCAACGGGCCCTCGATCACGTCGAGCGGGCGCTTGGCGGCGGCGCGGGCCTCCTCGGTGTCGACGTCGATGAACTCGGTGATGCCGGCGACCAGCGCGTGCGCCAGCCGCTTGTCGACCGGCCATTCGCGCCAGGCGAGGTCGGCCTCCTTCTTGGTCGAGGCGCCGCCCTTGTAGCGCTCGGCGACCTCAAGCAGGCGCTCGGTCGAGTCGGCGCGGCGGTTCAAGACGACGTCCTCGGCGAGTTCGCGAAGCTCGGGGTCGATGTCGTCATAGACCGGCAGCGCGCCGGCATTGACGATGCCCATGTCCATGCCGGCGGCGATGGCGTGATAGAGGAACACCGAGTGCATCGCCGCACGCACGCTCTCGTTGCCGCGGAAGGAAAACGAGAGATTGGAGACGCCGCCGGAGACATGAGCATGCGGCAGGTTCTGCCTGATCCAGCGCACCGCATTGATGAAGTCGACGCCGTAGTTGTTGTGCTCCTCGATGCCGGTGGCGACGGCAAAGATGTTGGGATCGAAGATGATGTCCTCTGGCGGGAAGCCGACCTCCTTGGTGAGGATGCGATAGGCCCGCGCGCAGATCTCGGTCTTGCGCTGGAACGTATCCGCCTGGCCCTTCTCGTCGAAGGCCATGACCACGACCGCGGCGCCGTAGCGACGCACCTTCGCGGCATGCTCGCGGAACGACTCCTCGCCTTCCTTCATCGAGATCGAGTTGACGATCGACTTGCCCTGGACGCATTTCAGCCCGGCCTCGATCACCGACCATTTCGACGAGTCGATCATCACCGGCACGCGGGCGATGTCGGGCTCCGCGGCCATGAGATTGAGGAACGTCACCATGGCGTGCTCTGAATCGAGCAGGCCCTCGTCCATGTTGACGTCGAGGATCTGGGCCCCGTTCGCCACCTGCTCGCGGGCGACATCGAGCGCGGCCGCATAGTCGCCGGCCTGGATCAGCTTCCGGAATTTCGCCGAGCCGGTGACGTTGGTGCGCTCGCCGATGTTGACGAAGATGGCGGTGGATGTGCTCATTACAAACCAAGTACCTTCCGAGCTCGCTCTGATATTGCGCCGTCGTCGAACGCTCCAACGACTTCCAGGCCGCCGACACGGCTTCCGTCCCTCATGTCCTCGCTTATCATGTGCGTGCAGCCGGCCGCTTCGGCCGCGCAAAGCAGATTTGCATCCCAGAACGAGAAGCGTGCCGCTGCAGCCTCCGCCAATGCCCTTTCCATCGCGCGCATCGTGGTCGCAAAGACTGGAAAGGCGATCATGAGGTTGCGCGATATCTGCGCTGCTTCCCATGGCGTCCGGAGCAAGCGACGCGTCGAGGCCCGGTAGAATTCGCCGCAGACCTGAAGTGCGAGCGGCCCCCCGGCCAATCGGAGTGCCTCGGTCATTTCTTGCGCCGCGGCCTGCCGCTCCGGTTCGCGATCATCGACAGTGTAGACGAGTACGTTAGTGTCGAGCGTAACGATCATCCCTCGTCCCGCTCGTAAAGCTCATCACGGGGTCCGTAGGGACGTTCCGAGCGCCATCCCGCGTTCCAGAGGGCCTTGAAAGCCTCCCAAGCCGCTTCGCGTTCCGCATTACTGGCCTGCTCCCAACGGGCCGGAGTTCCATTCTGGCCGGAGCCACCATTGTCGGTCTGTCGCGCCGCGCCATTATCATCGACGAGTTCGATCTCTACCAATCCACCCCCCTGAGACTTCAACCGCCGGTAGATATCCCCCCATCGGGCATGCATGGGCCCTATGGGGCGAAGGCCGGGAGTAGGCTTCCCGCTGCCGCGATAGGCACTCATTTTCCGCCATAACCCTTCCTCGCCCGCGATTTTGAGGGCGATGGTTTGATCAGGCTCGAGGGATTCGAGCCGAGTCCGCAATCCTTCATCCCCATGAACATGCTTGGTCCACAACGCGTAATCCCTTACCTCGACCTGCGCCACGGCGAAGTCCTCCTTAACAGCAGACGCACCAAGACAAGGGGGCATACCGTACGGTGCCAGGGTAGTCAAACAATGCCCCTATATACCCCATATAACCCAGGCATCGATCTGAGCGCCCCTTGCGGGTTCACGCCACCAGCTCGAACGGCTCCAGCCCGGACAGCCGCAGCTTCGTCTCCGGCTTCGGCACCACCCGCGGCGGCACGTCCCGGACCGCCTCGGCGATCGCCCGGATGTGGTCGGGGGTCGTGCCGCAGCAGCCGCCGACGATATTGACCAGGCCGGTCTTCGCGAACTCGCCGAGCGACTTCGCCATGCCCTCCGGGCTCTCGTCATACTCGCCGAATTCGTTGGGCAGGCCGGCATTGGGGTAGGCGCAGATCAGCGTATCGGCGACCCGCGACAGCTCCGCGATGTGGGCGCGCATCTCCTTGGCGCCGAGCGCACAGTTGAGGCCGACCGAGAACGGCCGCGCATGGCGGAGCGAATACCAGAAGGCGGCCGGCGTCTGGCCCGACAGCGTGCGGCCGGACAGGTCGGTAATGGTGCCGGAGATCATCAGCGGCAGGCGGACGCCCTTCTCGGCGAAGACCTCCTCGACCGCGACCACCGCCGCCTTGGCGTTGAGCGTATCGAAGATCGTCTCGATCAGGATGAGATCCGACCCGCCGTCGATGAGCCCGCGGGTCGCCTCGGAATAGGCGGCGACGAGGTCGTCGAAGCTGATGTTGCGGAAGCCCGGATTGTTGACGTCGGGCGAGATCGACGCCGAGCGGTTGGTCGGGCCGATGGCGCCTGCGACGAAGCGCGGCCGGCCGTCCTCCGCCTCGACCTCGCGGGCGGCCTCCTTCACGAGCCTTGCGCCCTCGCGGTTGAGTTCGTAGGCGAGCGCCTCCATGCCGTAGTCGGCCTGGGCGATAGAGGTCGACGAGAACGTGTTGGTCTCGGCGATGTCCGCGCCGGCGCGGAAATACGCGGCGTGGATCGCCTTGATCGCCTCGGGCTGGGTGAGGATCAGGAGATCGTTGTTGCCGCGGAGATCCCGCGGCCAGTCGGCGAAACGCGTCCCTCGGAAGTCGGCCTCGCTGAAGCGGTGGCCCTGGATCATCGTCCCCATGGCGCCGTCGAGGATGAGGATGCGCTTCGCCGCGATCGCGCGAAGACGGGATTCTGTGTCGGTGGTCATCACGTTACTCATCTGTCGACTCTTCGACCTGCTTCCAGCGCCGCATCTTCTCGTATTCCTCCGATGACACGATCACAGCCGTCGGCTTGCCGAATCGGGATGATCTGAGGGCCTTCGTCATGGGCCTTCTCAAGAACGTCCTCGAATTTCGCCCTTGCTTCCGTAAGACGCCACGTGGCCATTGGAGTCATCCTCTCGTCGCGATGCCGGAAGATAGTGTCTCGCGGGAATGAATTCACTTCTCACGCCGCTGCCTCCACCGGAGCCGGGGCCTTCGCCGGCCGCATGCCGAGAAGGTGGCAAATGGCGTAGACGAGGTCGGCGCGGTTCATGGTGTAGAAGTGGAAGTCGGTGACGCCGCGGTCGACGAGGTCGAGCACCTGCTCGGCGGCGACCGCCGCGGCAACGAGTTGGCGGGTCGGAGCGTCGTCCTCGAGCCCCTCGAAACGGCGCGCCAGCCAGTCCGGCACCGAGGCGCCGGCGCGCTTCGCAAAGCCCGCGACCTGGGTGAAGTTGTGCACCGGCACGATGCCGGGGACGACCGGGATGTCGAGGCCTGCGGCGCGGACCTTCTCGACATAGGCCTCGAACTTGTCGTTGTCGAAGAAGAACTGGGTGATCGCCCGGTCGGCGCCCGAGTCGACCTTCCGCTTGAGCATGCCGATGTCGTGGTCGAGACTCGCGCTCTCCGGGTGCTTCTCCGGATAGACGCCGACCGACACCTCGAAGTCGCCCACCGCCTTGATCCCGGAAACGAGATCGGCGCTGCTCTGGTAGCCGCCAGGGTGCGGCGCGAAGGCAGTGCCGATGCCCGCCACCGGATCGCCGCGGAGCGCCACGATGTGGCGGACGCCGGCGCCGCGATAGGCCCGGACCACGTCGTTCACCTCGTCCTTCGTGGCAGCGACGCAGGTGAGGTGCGCGGCGGGCGTGAGCGGCGTTTCCTTGAGGATACGCGAAACCGTGGCGTGGGTGCGCTCGCGGGTCGAGCCGCCGGCGCCGTAGGTTACGGAAACGAAGGAAGGACCAAGCGGGGCGAGCCGCTCGATCGATCTCCACAGCGTCTCCTCCATTGCCTCGGTCTTGGGCGGGAAGAACTCGAACGACACCTTGAGATTTGAATCCGCGCCGAGGAGGCGGCTCGGCCGCTTCGCATCGAAAGCCATCACGCCACCTCCCGCGTCGCGTTGCCGGCGACAAGCATGCGCTGGTCATGGGCCAGCCACATCGTCACCTTGAGCTTGTTGCGCTGACCTGGCAGGTCGACCACCCGGTCGAGCGACAGGCCCTGCCCCTCGATCCACTGGCGCACCTGATCCTCGGCGAAACCGAGACGGCGATGCGCATGCTCCTCGCGGAGGAACTCGAGATCGTGGGGCGCGAAATCGACGATCAGCATCCGACCGCCGGGCCGCAGCATCCGCGCCGCCTCGGCAAGGGCGCGCTCGGGATCGTCGAGATAGTGGAGTACCTGGTGGATGGTCACGACATCGAAGGCATCTCGGGGGAGCGGCAGGTTGTAGATGTCGCCGAGCCGGACCTGCGCATTGGCGATCCCTGCCCGGTCGAGATTGGCGCGGGCGACCGCGAGCATGCTGGGCGAGGCGTCGATGCCGACCGCGCGGTCGCAGAGCGGGGCGAGCAACTCGAGCAGCCGCCCCGTGCCGGTGCCGAGATCGAGAAGGCTGCCGAAATGCCGGCCGCCGATGGCCTTGAGGATCGCCGCCTCGACCCGGTCCTCCGCAACGTGGAGGGCGCGGATGGTGTCCCATTCCCCGGCATTGTCAGCAAAATAGCGGTGGGCGGTCTCGGCATGCTCGCGCTTGATCGCGGCCAGCCGGTCGCGGTCGCGGGCGAGCACGGGGTCGCCGCGGTCGGCCAGCCCCAGGAGGTCGCGGACGAGCTTCGCGCCGGGTCCATTCTCCGTCAGGCGGTAGAAGACCCAGGCGCCCTCGGGATAGCGGTCGATCAGCCCGGCCTCGGCGAGGAGCTTGAGATGGCGCGAGATGCGCGGCTGCGACTGGCCGAGGATGGCGGTAAGGTCCTTGACCGACAGTTCCGCATGGCCGAGCAGCGCCAGCACCCGGAGGCGCGTCGTCTCGCCCGCGGCCTTGAGCGAGGCGATCATCGGCTCGATGCGCAGCGCGACAGACACAGGCTCTCCCGGATCGGACATAAAGATATCCTTATACCTATATTCGACTCGATGCCAAGCGCAATCGACAAAGGCCAGAATTGTGTTGACGCCGACGGGCGGAGAATTTTACGCAAGGGTTAAATGCAGGGACTTGCCATTGCCACAGATCGCCCTCCCCGCTCTGTTCGGAGCGCTCGCCGACCCCATCCGGCTCGCCATCGTCGAGCGACTGCTGCGCGAGGGCGAGCGCTCGGCCGGCGAGATCGCAGAGCCCTTCGCCGTCAGCAAGCCGGCCATTTCCAGGCACCTCCGGGTGCTCGAACAGGCGGGCCTGATCGAGCGCCGGGTCGAACGCCAGTGGCGGGTGTGCCGCGTCCGTCCCGAGGCAATCCGCGCCGTCGACGACTGGATGACGCAGTACCGCGCGTTCTGGGAAGGATCGTTCGACCGCCTCGACGCACTGCTCGCCAGGCAGAGTGCGACAGCGAAGAAGGGGAAGGGCCGTGGCTGACGTCTCCCATCTGAACAGCGCCCGCGCGGCGGGCGAGGACGACGCCAAAGACCCCACGCTGGTCATCGAGAGGGTCTTCAAGGCGCCGCCGGAGCAGGTCTTCGCCGCCTGGACCGACCCGGCGATCCTGGTCGAGTGGTGGGGCCCCGAGACCTTCCATACCCCCGAATACGCGATGGACGTGCGCGAGGGCGGCGCCTGGCGGACAGTGATGCGCAACGGAAAGGGCGAAACGCACATCGTCTCGGGCGTCTATCGCGAGATCGTGCCGCCCAGGCGCCTGGTCTTGACCTGGGGCTGGCAGCAGCCGGACGGCACGCGCGGACACGAGACCACGGTGGAACTCGACTTCGAGCCGGTCGCCGACGGCACCCGGCTCCGCCTCGTGCAGCGCGTTTTCACGACCGTCGAGAATCGCGACGGACACCGCATGGGCTGGCAGTCGAGCTTCAACAAGCTCGAGACGTTGATGGAAGCCGGGACCGCCTGACGATCAGAGCGGTTCGAGATCGACGAAGGGCCGCATCCGGTCGGCGATGGTGACGTTGGTGTCGGCGCCTGTGAAACGGCCGAGCATGGCCCGGAGATCGCCAATCGCGGCATTGAGATCGCCGACGCCGTTCGACTGGATCGTCAACACCGCCCGTGTGGTCAGCGGGGTCACCAGGGAGCGCACGTCCTGCCGCCAGTTCCAGCGCCGGCAGAGGATCTTCTCGTTGTCGGCATAGACCACCTCTCCCGGCTTGGGCGGATCGGACTCGGACGCGGTCTCGTCGTCCGCCCCGCTCGCCATGTCGAGGAACTGGTCGCCGACGCGACTGTAGCGGAAGGCGATGTCGCCCCCGACCTTGGCGAGGTCATCTGCGCCGAGCGGCATGACGTGGGCCAGCGACACGGCGTTGTAGACGTCGACGAAGGCGTTGATCTCGGGCAGGCCGCGACCGGCGAGCACGTTCTTCACCAGCCGCTCGACCGAGGAGCGGTAGCTCGTCTTCTTGATGCCGAAGGCGCGATAAGCCTTCCGCCAGGCGGCGACGCCCGGAATCTCCGACAGTTCCACCCCCGCCCACGCCGTCCGGCAGGCCGCCTCGCGCTCGGCGATGATCGCGGCAAGCTCCGGCGGACGGCCGGGATCAATCTCGATGCCGGTCGCGGTCACCACCGCAACACGGAAGTCGGGAAAGTCCCTGGCGATCTCGGAAATGTCGATGTTCATGGGCGGGAGGCACAAGCGGACGGGTCTCGGTCCTACCAAGGCCAGTGACCGACGGAAAGCCCGAACGCCACCTCAATGCACGTGGCAGCTCTCGCCGACCACTACCTCGCCGCGAAGGAACGTCCAGTAGACGAAGGCGGTGTAGCCGAGGATGACCGGCAGCATGAAGATCGTGCCGATCAGGGTGAAGCCTGGCTCGCCGGGACCGCCGGCGCGTCCACCACCGTCATCGACGGCGGCACGAGATAGGGGAAGATCGAGATCGCAAGCCCGAGATAATAGAGAAGGAACAGGCCGACGCAGCCGAGGAAGGGCGACACTTCATTTTCGGCCTCATCAAGCTGAGACGTGATCTAGCCCCAAGATTAATCTCAGATGGCAAACGGCAGCGCGACGATTGGAGGCCTACCCTCGTACCGCCACCACGAACAGCCGGGGAAAGCGGAGCATCACGCGGCCGTCGACGAGCGGCGGATAGCTCTCGGCGATGCGTTCCGTATAGGCGGCAAGCCAGGCGTCGCGCTCGCGCGCGTCGAGCCGGTCGAGCCAGGGACGGAGGCCCGTGCTCCTGACCCACTCGACAATCGCCTCCGGCCCCGCGAGGACGTGGTAGTAGGTGGTGTGCCAGACATCGACCGAGGCGGCGAGCGGCTTCAGCCGGTCGTAATACTCGACCGGCGGCGGAATGGCGTCGCGCCGGATCGGCTCAACGAACCTCTCCCGCCACGGACCGCCACGCGCCACCGCCGCCATCAGCATGTGGGTGGGCTCGTTGCGATTGTCCGGCACCTGGATCGCGAGCGCCCCGCCCGGCGGGCAGGTCGCGAACAGCCGAACGAGCACGGCAAGGTGGTCCGGCACCCACTGGAACACGGCATTGCCGAAGATCACGTCGAATGCCGTTGCCGGGACGTAGTCTTCGATGTCGGCGACGCGGAAGTCCGCTGACGGCAGCCGCTTCCGCGCCGCTGCGATCATCTCCGGAGACGAATCGATGCCGACGATCTCGGCCTGAGGGTAGCGAGCGGCGAGCAGCCCGGTCGAATTGCCCGGACCGCAGCCGACGTCGAGCACCCGGCGCGGCCGCATGACCGGAACCCGCGCGAGAAGCTCCGCCGCGGGCCGCGTCCGCTCATCCTCGAACTTGAGATACTGCCACGGCGACCAGTCCGCCATTTTCCGATCCCCCTCGCGCCGGACGATGATTTACATCCCCGCTATGCGGAAGTCAGTGGTATCGGAACTTGCGTCTCCATGTCGGAATCAACCACGCACTGGTGCCGCCGCGCGCATGACCAGCCCCGCCCCCACGCTCATGCCGGCGTCCGGCCGCTTCGACGCCCTCGCGCGGGCGATCGGCGCCGGCGTGGTCTGCGGCTTCCTCGCCGTCATCCAGTCGGCGGGCTTCGGCCTGTTCGTACTCGGCGGGAGCGCCCATGCGCTTGCGCCTGTAGCGGTCGGCATGGCGCTCTTCGCGACGGCGACCGCGACGCTTGTCGCCGTGTTCACCAGTTCGGTGCCGGGCGCGGTGTCGATCGCCCAGACCGTGCCGATCGCCGCCCTGACCACTGGCGTCGCCCACATCCTCGCCGTGACCGGCGGCGATTCGGGCAGCGCAACTGCGGCGGCCACCATGATCGCCTTCGTCGCCCTCGGCAGCCTCGCCTTCGGCCTCGCGGCCCTCGCCCTCGGCGTCTTCCGCTGGGGACGCTTCATCCGCTTCGTGCCGTACCCGGTGATCGCCGGGTTCTTCGCCGGTTGCGGCTGGCTGATCATGCTGGGCGGCATTGGCGTCGCCACGGGCCACAAGATCGGCGCCGGCAATATCGGCCTCCTCGCCGATGGCTCGGTGCAGCTCCGCGTGCTGGCCACGCTCGCCATCGTCGCGGCGATCGCCATCCTCGTCCGCCGCTATCCCATCAGCACCGTGCTTCCCGGCGTGGCAGCGGCCGCGCTTGCGGCCTACACGCTGGGCGCCGCGGTCGTCGGGTTCCGGCCTGCCGAAGCGATTCGGGAAGGGTGGCTCGTAAACCTCTCCGGCGACGGTGCGCTGTGGCCGCCGATCGCGCTTGGCGACGTGGCCCTTGTCGATCTCGGCGCGCTTTCGGGCGCGCTCATTGCCCTGCCCGTCCTGGTGATCCTGAGCGTGATGACGCTGCTCATGAATGCGGGCGCCATCGAACTCGCGACGCGCCGCGACATCGACCTCGATCATGAGCTCCGCTCGGTCGGCGTGCAGAACCTCGTCGGCGGCGCCGGGGGCGGCCTGCCCGCGTTCCACTCGGTCCCGCTCACCCTCCTCTCGGCGAGACTGCGGGCCACCGGGCCAGCGGTGGGCCTGATCACGGCAGGCCTCTGCGCGGCCACGCTCGCCTTCGGCGACGCCTTCCTGTCGCACGTCCCCACCCCGCTCCTCGGCGGGCTCGTGGTCTGGATCGGGCTGTCGCTGGTGGTCGACTGGCTGGTCCGCGCCTTCCCGCGGCTGCCGCGAGCGGAATACGCGATCGTCGTCTTCATCTTCCTGGCGATCGTCTTCGCCGGCCTCGCCTGGGGACTGCTGGTCGGCCTGGTCGCCGCCGCCGTGCTCTTCGTCGTCGAATACGCGCGGGTCGAGATCGTCCGCGATGTGCTGTCGGGCAAGGACTACCAGAGCGCCCGCGGCAGCTCGGAGCGGCGGCGGCGGGAACTCCAGACGGTCGGCGACGCGATTCTCATTGTCCGGCTGCAAGGGTTCCTCTTCTTCGGCACCGCCGACCGCATGCGACGGCGAATCCACGAGCAGATCAAGCGACCCGGCGGCACCGACGTCCTCTATCTCCTCCTCGATTTCCGCCGCGTGACCGGCCTCGATTCGTCGACCGTGATCAGTTTCGTGCGCCTCGCCCAGGCGAGCGCCCGCGACGGCTATGTGCTGATGTGCTGCGGCATGTCCGAGGCGATCCGCACCGCCATGACGCGCGCGGGCTTCGCGCCCGCGTCCGACCTGCCGATCCGTTTCGTCGAAGACCTCGAGCACGGGCTGGAGTGGTGCGAGAACGACCTGCTCGCCACGCTCCTCCCCGGCGCCGACGGCGGCGCAACGGTGCCGGTGGTCGACCTTCTCGACACGGTGCTCGGCGATCGCGCGGTGGCGGAGCGATTCCTGACCTGGCTCGAGCGCATCGAGGTGGAGGGCGGAGCCACGCTGATCGAGCAGGGAACACCGTCAAGCGATGTCTTCTTCATCGAGTCCGGACAGGCTTCGGTGATCCTCACCGCCGGCCGGGCGAAGGTCCGGCTCGCAACCGTCAGCGGCGGATCGATCGTGGGCGAGATCGCCTTCTATCTCGGCGCGAGGCGGACCGCCTCGGTCGAAGCCGAATCCAGACTGGTCGCCTGGCGGCTTTCGGCGGAGAACCTCGCGCGGCTCGAGGTCGAAATGCCCGACGTCCTCATCCGTTTCCACCGCGGCATGGCGGCAATCCTTGCGGATCGCCTCACCGGCGCCAACCGCCTCGTCCGGCTCCTCGCCGACTGAGGGCTACGTGGCGTGACCGGGGGCAGCCGCCCTCGGCCGGCGCAGCATCTCGCCGAGGATCATCCAGAGCTGACCGACGATCGCGACGAGGCAGGCGATGGCCGCGACGCGACCGGCGCTCGCCGCCTGGGTGAAGAGGGGCGACCCCATGCCGACCGTGGCGATGCTCTCGACCCACATCAGGTAGAGCGCGGTGGACACGGCGCCGGCCACGGCCGCCGCGAGCGTCGCGATCCAGCCGAGTACGCCCACGGCGCCGTGGCGCCGAAACAGCGAGTCGCCGCGACCCGCCGAAGAACGGGCGATGACGAGGAGGAGCACGATGAGCAGCGCCAGCGTGGTGAAGAACGGGAAGCCCGAATTGAGGATCCCGAGCCCGAACGAGACCGGCACGTAGTTCAACCCGAAGGCGGTCAGGCTCCGCCAGTCGAGAAGAAGAAGGACAGGCACCAGGAATCCGGCCAGGCCCCACATGCCGACCGCCTTCATCCGGCGCCAGCACGGCCTGAGCAGCGCCAGGGCCAGGAGGACAAGGATCAGGGGGCGGAGCAACGCGCCGGTGCCGACGGAGATGGCCGCACAGGCGCCCTCGGTCCCGGTGCAGTCCGAGGCTGTCTGGATCGTCTTAGCGATCCACGGTCCGGACAGCGACAGCGCCACAAAAGCGGCAAGCCGCCAGACGACGGTGATCGCGAACCTGCCGCCGCTCAGGGGACGCATTGCCGATCCTTTCGTAGAGGAAATTCGATGCCGCCGACGTGGCCGGGCGGCACGGCCTGACCACGGCGGCGCGGCCCTGTCAACGGCAGGTGCTGCGATTCATGGCCCGACGGGGCGGCCCGTGCGGTCCGCGAGGAAGCGACCGTCCGGCTTGCAGGAGGCGAGGACCCTGTCGATGCGGCCGAGGATGTTCGACGCCGGCACGTAGCCCATGCCGCCGTAGACGCCGCGGCTGTCATTGGCGTTGTCGCGATTATCGCCGAGGACGAAATAGTGGTCGGCCGGCACGGCGAAATCGGGGGTGTCGTCGAAGACACCGTCCGGCCCTGTATCGAGCGTGTCGAAGGCAGCACCGCCGGGGAGCGTCTCGCGCCACAGCTCGGCCCGCTCGAACTCGTATCCGAAGTCGACCGCGACTTCGCCGATCGGCTCGCGCGGGAGCGGAACGCCGTCGAGGACGACGACCCCGGCATCGAGGCGCACGCTGTCGCCGGGAAGGCCGATGACACGGAACATATGCACCGTTCCGCGGTCGCGCGGATCGAGGAAGACGATGACGTCGCCGCGCCTCGGCTCCGCGCCGTCGGCGTAGGGGACCATCACCACCGTGTCGCCGAGGATCAGCGTCGGCGCCATGGCGGCCGACACTGTGGCGAAGACCCGCTCGCCCGCGGGGTGGAAGATGGCCCAGATGATCATCGCAATGGTGCACATGGCACGCGCGTGTAGGCGAGCCCACGGCGGCGGTCTGTGACCGCGATCACGCAGTGCTGCGGCCGGCCGGGGCGCGCGGCGGCGATACGGTCCCATGGGGCGTTGAACGGGCGCGCATCGCCGCCGGCTGCGCCGCCGAGGCTTTGACTGCGACCGGCGGGCATTCGGTTCGGATCTGGCGGAGAACTTGGGGAGCCGGCCTGCTCGCGCTTCCCAGCAGGGTCTCGTGGAGACCCCGAAGCCGCGAGCCGGCCTCTCGTCAGTACTGTCAGGGCGGCGTGTTTCCCGACTGTTTCAGGGGCGTGACCGTCGTGTTTCAATTGTTTCCGGGAATGCCCCGTGTCGCGCTTGTGCCCGCCGCAAATGGCGGCCGCCGTTCACCAGATCGAGGCGAAGCATTGCCTCTGCCGTCGGGTAACGTTCGCGACGCCACCGGCATCAAGCCTGGCGACCGGGTGGAGGTGCGCGCCACGGCCGCCGGCGGCGTGATCATCGAGAAGGCCGGGGCGGCGGACGAATATCTTGCCCGATTACATGCCATCGCCAAACGCCGCCCACTTCGCGGCATCACGACCGACGAACTCATGAAGATGAGCCGTGGCGATCCCGGCGAAGACCCAGCACTGAAGGAATGACGCTCGTCGATACGAACGTGTTGTCTGACATTCTGTCAGACGACCCGCAGTGGCTTGCCTGGTCGGCAAAGGCGCTTGCGGTCCGGTCGCAGTTAGGACCGCTCTTCACCAACGATGTAGTCTACGCCGAACTCTCCCTGAAGATGCCGTCGGTGGACGAAACCGATCGGTATCTGAACGACATGAACGTCAGGCTGACGCCAACACCGAGGCCGGCGCTCTTCTTGGCGGCGCGAGCGTACCAACGGTATCGAAAGAGCGGCGGCCCGCGCCGAGGCGTCCTACCCGACTTCTTCGTCGGCGCGCATGCCGAAGCCGCTGGCCTGCCGATCCTGACCCGCGACCCGCGGCGGTATCGCGCCTATTTCCCCCCGGGTGACGCTGATCACGCCTTGACGGACGTCCCGCGCCGAGTACGACAGGATCGACGCAAGGAAGGTGTGAGCCATGAGGCCGATCGTACCGACCGCGACTATCGACGCGCCGTCGCGCGAATCGACGAGTTGGTCACGCGGCCGGACGCGGGAAAGAACGAGGAACTGGAGGTCCTGACAATTCTGGTCCTGGCCTATGAGGCCGAGCACGTTCCCGACGCGCCGCTCGACCCCGTCGACTACCTCAAGGCGTCGATGGACAACCGCGGGCTGACGCAGGCTGACCTCTCGCGTCTCCTCGGGTCGAGCAGCCGCGCGGCGGAGGTCCTCAACGGCAGGCGCGAACTGTCCAAGGCGATGATCCGCACGCTCGCCGCGGAATGGGGGCTGGACGCCAATACGCTGATCGGCGTCCAGCGAAAGGCAGCCTGAGCCGTTACGCCCTCACCAGCCGCTTGTACTTGACGCGGTGCGGGTTGGCGGCGTCGGCGCCGAGGCGGCGGACCTTGTCGGCCTCGTATTCCTCGAAGTTGCCTTCGAACCACTCGACATGGCTGTCGCCCTCGAAGGCGAGGATGTGGGTCGCCAGCCGGTCGAGGAACATGCGGTCGTGGCTGATGATGACGGCGCAGCCGGCGTAATCCTCCAGCGCATCCTCGAGCGCGGCCAGCGTCTCGGTGTCGAGGTCGTTGGTCGGCTCGTCGAGGAGGAGGACGTTCGACCCCTCCTTGAGGAGCTTGGCGAGGTGGACGCGGTTGCGCTGGCCGCCGGAGAGCGAGCCGACCTTCTGCTGCTGGTCGCCGCCCTTGAAGTTGAAGGCGCCGACATAGGCGCGGCTGTTCATCTCGCGCTTGCCGAGCTTGATGATGTCGTTGCCGCCGGAAATCTCCTCCCACACCGTCTTGTTGGCGTCGAGGCTGTCGCGGCTCTGGTCGACATAGCCGAGATGCACGGTCTCGCCGAGGGTGATGGTGCCCTGGTCGGGCTTTTCTTCCCCGGTGATCATCCGGAACAGCGTCGTCTTGCCGACGCCGTTCGGGCCGATGACGCCGACGATGCCGCCCGGCGGCAGCTTCAGCGTCAGCCCGTCGATGAGGAGCCGGTCGTCGTAGCCCTTCGACAGGTTCTCGATGTCGATGACGTTGTCGCCGAGGCGCTCGCCCGGCGGGATGATGATCTGCGACGTGCCGGGCGCACGCTCCTCGTTCCGCTTCAGGAGCTCGTCATAGGCGCGGATACGGGCCTTCGACTTCGCCTGGCGGGCGCGGGGGCTCGCCGCGATCCACTCGCGCTCGCGGTCGAGCGCGCGCTGGCGTGCAGCCTCCTCGCGGCCCTCCTGCGCCATCCGCTTGGCCTTCTTCTCGAGATAGGCCGAGTAGTTGCCCTCGTAGGGAATGCCGCGGCCGCGGTCGAGCTCGAGGATCCAGCCGGTGACGTTGTCGAGGAAGTAGCGGTCGTGGGTGACGATCAGCACCGAGCCGGGGAATTCGCGGAGGTGCTTCTCGAGCCAGGCGACCGACTCGGCGTCGAGATGGTTGGTCGGCTCGTCGAGGAGGATCAGGTCGGGGGCCGAGAGAAGAAGCTTGCAGAGCGCGACGCGGCGCCTCTCGCCGCCGGAAAGCTGGCTGACGTCGGCGTCGCCCGGAGGGGTGCGGAGCGCATCCATCGCCATCTCGACCTGGGAGTCGAGGTCCCAGAGATTCTGGCTGTCGATCTGGTCCTGGAGCTGCGTCGCCTCGTCCGCGGTCTCGTCGGAGTAGTTCATCATCAATTCGTTGTAGCGGTCGAGGATCGCCTTCTTCTTGGCGACCCCCTCCATGACGTTGCCGAGCACGTCCTTCGACGGGTCGAGCTGGGGCTCCTGCGGCAGGTAGCCGACGGTCGCGCCATCGGCGAGCCAGGCCTCGCCGCCGAACTCCTTGTCCATCCCGGCCATGATCCTGAGCAGCGTCGACTTGCCCGAGCCGTTCGGGCCGAGCACGCCGATCTTGGCGTCCGGATAGAATGACAGATTGACGTTCTCGAGGACCTTCTTGCCCCCGGAATAGGCCTTGGTCAGGCCCTGCATGTGGTAGATGAACTGGCGCGCCATCAAAGGGTCTCCACCGGCCCGTGGTCCACGGTACCGGCTCGTGATGAGGGTGATCGAGAGGATCGGCGGCGTTCATTAAGGGATGGGATGGCCCGGACGCAAGGGTCAGCCGGCGCCGCCCACGCATTCCTGCAACCTCCGGGGCTTGGCGCGGCGCTGCCCGCCGGGCTAAGACCGGCGCGGAATTCAACCACGGGAGGAGTGAAAGTGTTTCGGGCGACAGTGCTTGCTGCGACCGGCATCTTCGCAGCCGGATTGATGGCGGCGTACGCGAGCGCGGCCGACTACGGCACCGCCGACGAGGCGAGAGCCATGCTCGACGCGGCGGTGGTCGAGATGAAGGCCGACCCGGCTGAGGCCATCGTGGAGTTCAACGACGCCGATGGCGAATTTCGCGATCGCGACCTCTACGTCTTTTGCGCCAAATTGTCCGACGGCGTCCTCGTCGCGCATCCCAGTATCGTCGGGGCCGACCTCCGCACCCTCAAGGATGTCGAGGGCAAGCCATTCGGCGCCGAGATGCTCGATGGCGCGCGCGAAGGCGAAGTCACCGAGGTGCGCTACATGTGGCCACGTCCCGAGGGCGGCGACCCGGTGGCGAAGAACTCCTACGTGATTGGGCTCGGTGAGCACATCTGCGGGGTCGGCTACTATCAATAGGCGTCCCCCGATCCGGGCAGCCCACTGGGGTCCCATGCAGCGGTGCTGCACGGATCGCGGTGCGGCAACTGTGATCGCCATCGCTGCGGCGCCTCGGCCGATGCGATTGGCGCGTTGTCACCCGCCTGCCGCAAAGGCTGCGTCATGCACCCAGTCTCGATCGTCGCCGCAGCCATCCTTGTCGCCGCTTCCGTTCCGGCCGCCGCCTCCGGCGGCATCGGCTGCGAGGCCACGGACGCACTCCTTGATTTCAAGGTCGGCACCGCCGTCAGCCGCGGCATGGGCGGCCGGTTCTTTGAGTTCCATGCGACGCTCGCCATCGCCCTCGACGGAGTTCCCGACGATCTTCGCAAGCTCACCCTCGACGAGGCTCTCACCCATAGCTGGCTCGACGGCAAGGAACTGAAGCTCCAGTTCTACATCGAGCGGCAGGAGGGCGACTTCGCCTCGGTGGATTTCGTCGTAGAGGCGGCGCGGGTGGAGGAAGGCGAGTACCGGGGCGGATACATGCTCACGGTGATCACTCCCGAAACCCCCTATGCCCCCGATCCGGTAGCGCGTACCGCGACCGGTGCGGTCGTCTGCTTCGTCGAGTAGTGTGGCGGCGGCCTGTTCTGCCGCGGGCCTCAAAAATCACAGGCAGGAGCCATGAAGGCCGCAGACCGGAAGGCCGCGATCGCCGCCTACAAGGAGAGGAAGGCGGCGCCGGGCATCATTATCGTCCGCTGCCTGCCGACCGGGGAGGCCTGGGTCGGGCATGCGCCCGATCGATCTCGCCACCATCCACAACCGGATCTGGTTCGCACTCGACCACGGCGGTCACCGGGCGCCGGGCCTGCAGGCGGCCTGGAACGCCCACGGCGCCGCCAGTTACCGCTTCGAGGAACTCGAGCGGATCGATCCGGACCAGCCTCTGTGCCCGCGACAAGGCGCTCCGGACCGCTCGGGCCAGTGGCGGACCGAACTCCACGCCGCCGCGCTCTGATGCGTCCGTCGCCGAACGGCGCGGCACGCAGGCCGTCATCCCTTTTCGCTGCTTGCCGCCGCCGCACTCGCGGCGGCCGCCTTGCTCCGCTCGGCGTGGAGCTTGCCGGTCTGGCCCATGACGTAGACCAGCACCGAGGCGGTCCAGCCGAAGGTGAAGAGGCCGGAGATCGCGATCACTGGGCCGACCAGCCGCCACTGGTCGGGGAGGTAGAGCGTGCCCTCGCCGAGCGTCGTGTAGGCCTCGAGCACGTAGTAGTAGGCGTCGCGGAAATTACCGAGGATGCCGATCCACAGGAGCGGCACGGTCCAGAGCAGGGTCTCGAGCAGATGGATGAACACCAGCGCGGTGATGGTGAGGCCGGTGAGCGTCGTCACCCGCCAGCGCTCGGTGGCCGGCGTGTAGAGGGCGAAGTGAGTCGAGAAGACCTTCGACAACCGGCCAAGGCACCAGCCATGGACGACGATAATGGGGACGAGAATCAAGGTGGCGAGGACCAACTCGACCACCGGATTAGTCAGGAGGATGTCGATCTCCGACGCCGGCGCGGCGGGGGCATCCGGCGGGATCGTGGTCTCGCCCTTGGCGAGGAGATGCGTGCTCATCGGCGAACCGGCGTGATTCGGGACCGGTTGGGACTATAGCAGGCGCCAGGCGCGCGACCGCAGGCCGGCTGAAGCGGCCAGTTGCCACGGGTCGCGCATTTGCGGAAGGTACTCGGCGATCGGAGCGGACGGGCCCCATGATTCGAATCCTTGCGCGTCTCTGTTCCTCCGGCGCGGCGATGGCTGCGGCGGTCCTGCTCGGCTTGCTGTCCGTGCCGCCGGCTTCGGCCCAGAGCGTCCGCGATGTGATCATCGACCAGTCGAGCGTGCTACAACGGTACGAGCCGCCGCTCCGTCGTCCGCCCACCCTCGGCATAACCCTCGCCGACGATGTCGCAGGCGTGCCGGAGGCGGAACTCGAGCGGGTGCGCTTTGTCTTCCGAGGGGTCGACATCGAAGGCGCGGAGTCGCTCGATCCGTCATTGTTGACACCGCTCTTCGCCCCGCTGATCGGCCGCGAGATCACGCTCCGCGATCTCAAGACCGCCGTCGACGGGATCGAGGACGTCTACCGCGACAACGACTATTTCGCCGCCGCCGTCGTTCCCCCTCAGGATTTCGCGGGCGGCGTCGTCCGCGTCATCGTCTACGAAGCCTTCATCCGCGATGTCGTGCTCGAGGGCGACGTCGAAGGGGTGCGGAACCTCCGCGAGCGGCTCCAGCCCTATATCGACAAGATGGTGGAGATGCGCCCTGTGCGCATCTCGAAGATCATCCGCTACGCCCTCCTGATGACCGATCTCGCCGGGCTCACGATCAACGCCGAGTTCTCGCGGATCCCGGAAGACCCCGGCGCCGGGCTGCTTGTCCTCACCATCGACTTCAGCCCGCGGGCGCTGCGGGTCCGCCTCGACAATTTCGCCAGCACCGACGTTGGCCCGCTGGAGCTCGCGGGCAATGCCCGCTTCAACAACGCCTTCGGCTTCTTCGAATGGACCGAAGGCCTCGCCGTCACCAACCCGGTCAATCCGGAAGAGCTGGTCGTCGGGCGGCTCTCCCAGCATGTCCCGCTCGGGCCGAGCGGCTTTGCCGCCGGTTACGACTACGCCCGGATCTGGTCCAATCCGGAGGACGACGAGAAGGACATTCACGCCGAGACCACCCAGGCCAACGTCTATCTGAACTACGCCGTCCTGCGCTCGATCGAGCGTAACCTGATCGCGACGCTGACATTGACCGGACAGGACACCTCGGTCGATGTGAACGGCGACCCGGTGGTCCGCCAGCGGAAGCGCTGGGCGAGCATCGGCGCGACCTATGACGACACCATCCTCGGGGTGGCGGCGATCACCAACGTCGCCTACGCCCACGGCATCGACGGGCTGAATGCCACCGGCGAGGACAACAACGACTTCAGCTTCGCGTCGGCGGACGGTCGGCTGTCGAAGGATCTCACCGAGACGGTCTCGGCCCTGTTCCAGTTCACCGGCCAGTACGCCTTCACCGACCTGCCATCGGCCGCGAACTTCAGCCTCGGCGGCGAGACCTATGGCCGGGCGTTCCAGAACGGCGCGATCGCCGGCCAATCGGGCGCCGCGGTCGCCTTCGAGATGGGCAAGAAGATCGACGTCGGCTTCGACTGGCTGACGGCGTTCACGCTGTTTGGCTTCGTCGACTACGGCGCGGTGTGGAACCCGCCCGGCCACGGACCATACGAGTCCGCCTCGCTCGGTTCGGCGGGCGCCGGGTTCCGCGCCATTCTCGGCCAGCACGTGATGATCTCGAGCTGGGTCGCCGTTCCCTACAAGGACGAGCCGGAACTCGGCGCCGAGGGCACCACGGTGCGGTTCAACGCCGGCGTACAGTTCTAGTCGGTATGATCCGTCGCCTGGTTCATTTCACCGGCAAGACGGCGCGGTGTGCGCCCAACTCGATTTCCACATTGCGGCGACCGGGTTTATTCCGAGGATCCCGGCCCGGGTCTCTTGCAGCATGGCCAAGCTCATCTTCAGAATGAACCTGTCCCTCGACGGCTACGTCGACCATCAGGACATGCCGTCAGGCCCCGCGATCTTTCGTCACTGGACGGAGCAAGTGCGCGACGTTGCCGGCGGTGTGTATGGTCGCGGCATGTACGAGGTGATGCGCTATTGGGACGAGGATCGTCCTGAGTGGAGCGCGGAGCAGCAGGAATTCGCGGCGGCGTGGCGGAACCAGCCGAAGTGGGTCGTGTCGCGCTCGCTGACATCGGTCGGCACCAACGCCACACTTGTCGCGGATGACGTCGGGGCGGGGATACGTGGGCTCAAGTCCGGGCTGGTTGGGGAGATCTCAGTTTCCGGACCGGGCCTGGCGCGAAGCTTGACCGAGCTTGGTCTGGTCGACGAGTATCAACTCTATTTTCAACCGGTCGTACTCCGTCACGGCAAGCCGTTCTTCGCCATCCCCCCGCCGCCGCTTCGCCTTGTGGCCAGCGATCTGTTTGGCGATGACGTGGTCCGGTTGACCTACGTTCCTGCCTGATCGCGCAGGGGCCGACGGGTCGACGTCGAGGGAGTGGAAGATCATGGGTGCTGATGCGGGGAACACCGCCGAAAAGCCGCAGACCCGCGGCCGGTGCCTGTGCGGGTCGGTCGGCTGGAGCTTTGCCGGCGATATCGCCGACGCGACGATCTGCAACTGCAGCGCCTGCCGGCGCTATGGTGCGCTCTGGGCCTACGACTACGACGGCCATGCCATCCATATCGACGATCCGGAGGGCAAGCTCACGGCCTATGCCCGCGGCCCCCGCTCGCCGCTCTCCTTCAACTTCTGCCGGACCTGCGGCTCCGTGGTGAGCTGGCGCGGCCTGAAGGCGGATGCCGAAGGCCGCACGCGCATCGCCGTCAACCTCCGGCTTGCCGATCCCGACGCGGTGGCGGACATACCGCTGCTCCGCTTCGACGGGCTCGACACGTTCGAGGATCTGCCCACTGACGGACGCTGTGTGCGGGACGTGTGGTTCTAAGGTCCGACACCGACATCCGCTACCCTTGCATCCAGCGCGAATGTCAGGGAATCACGGGGGCCAGACTACACCCCGCGCCGCAGGCGTCTTGCCCTCATGGCTTCGTGCGCCTCCGGCGTGCCGTCGTGGAACGAGCCGAACCACTTGTCGAGCGGCACCATCCCGTCGGAATAGTTCACCTCGAAATATTTGTGGTGGAGGTAGTGCGCGTAATAGGAGGTGTCCATGCTCTTCTCGTCCCCCATCACGACGCGATCGAATCCGGTGTGACCCTGCGCCGGCGCCACGCCGAGGCGGGACGCCAGGTTGATCATGTGGATCGGATGCGCGGGGATGATGAAGAACAGGAGGATCGACGAGAAATAGACGAGATGCTCGATCGGGTGCATCGACAGGCCCGACCACGGGCCCGGATTGATGTTCCGGTGGTGGAGGCTGTGCGCGATCCGGTAGAGGGGCGGCCAGTGCATGAAACGGTGGGCGAAATAGAAGCCGACCTCGTGGATGAAGGGCACCAGGAAGAAGACCGCGACGAACCAGACCGGGTGCTCGGCGAAGGTGATCAGCGGCGCGATGCCGTTGGCGTAGGCCCAGAGCAGCAGCACCTCGTAGGCGGTCCAGATCGGCACGCCGCTCGCCAGCGTGTAGAACATGTTGTCGCGGATCTGGCTGCCGAAGGTGAACCCGGCCTGCCGTTCCTTGGGCCATTGCCGGTTGTACTTGAAGCGCGTGCCCTGCTTCCGCCAGACGTAGAGCCACAGGTGCCAGGCGCCGTAGACGGCGATGGCGAGGCCGATATTGCGTAGCAGGATGAGGGCGACCCACCACAGCGCGAAGCTCTGCATCGCTTCGAGCGAGGGCGTCA
Organism: Bauldia sp.; assembly: GCA_022841545.1. GTDB lineage: Bacteria > Pseudomonadota > Alphaproteobacteria > Rhizobiales > Kaistiaceae > Bauldia. The sequence goes on from JALHRF010000003.1 coordinate 62,557, forward strand.
GGAACGTCCAGATGCCGATGGCGGCGACGGCGTAGAGCACGTTCCACGGCAGGAAGTAGCCCGGAAAGCCGAAGAAAAACTTGAAGAGGGCATGCGGATCGGGCGGCCAGGTGAAGACCGGCCCATAGCTCACCGGCTTGTTCGGCGCCCAGTTGCCGCGGGCGTCTTCCTTGCCGTACAGCGCGTCGTCCATGGCCCAATCCCCCGACAGAGGTCCGTGCGGCCCATGTCTCCAGGCCGTCTCCGGAACCCGACAGTATCACTGCCCGCAGGCTGGCAAAGGCCTGAATCCGCTCATGCACTGCCCGATCCCCGCCCGGACCGGAATTTTCCGCGGATGGTTCGTCGAATTGCCGTCCGGCCGTCCGTCGATGCCAATGACGGCGGGCAACCGGCCCGCCCGAAGCGCGTTCGGGGAGAGTGGGCTCGTCGGCGAAGCAACCGCCGCGGAGCCTCGATGCCGAGCACCGGAAAAAGGACCGAGATCATGACCATGGCGAAGAACACCATCTGCCTCTGGTACGACAAGGACGCGGAGGCCGCCGCGCGCTTTTACGCCGAGACGTTTCCCGACAGCCGGGTGACATCCGTCAATCGCTCGCCGAGCGACTATCCCTCGGGCAAGCAGGGCGACGTGCTGACCGTCGAGTTCACGGTGTGCGGCATCCCCTGCATCGGACTCAATGGCGGGCCGGCCTTCAAGCAGAGCGAAGCCTTCTCGTTCCAGATCGCCACCGACGACCAAGCGGAGACCGACCGCTACTGGAACGCCATCGTCGGCAACGGCGGCGCGGAGAGCATGTGCGGCTGGTGCAAGGACAAGTGGGGCCTCAACTGGCAGATCACACCCCGCGCCCTGACCGACGCCCTGGCCGCCGGCGGCGCCGAGGCCAAGCGCGCCTTCGAGGCGATGATGGACATGAAGAAGATCGATGTGGCGAAGATCGAGGCGGCGCGGCGGGGGTGAGCCCGCAACGCTTCGACGTACAACTCGGCACCGACGTGGTCCCGGCTCAACGCCGCGCCAGCAGCCGTGCCAGCGCCTCCCTGACCAGGCCGGGAACAGTCTTCGGATCGTCGAGACAGGCGATCTCGAGCTGGCCGTCTCTCGATCGGGCCGGACCCGGTTGACCCGGAGCGAATCAACGTCTTCGAGTGCTGGCGCGACCAGGCATCGCTGAGGACATGGCGGAAGGTGGCGAAGGGGCCACGGGTCGCCCTCAGGGATGTCCGGGTGCACCTCAACCGGACCGACCGGGCGGAGAAGCCGGCGTAGGGCGAAACTCGGCCCCGGTTCGCAACCATCAGGTTGACTGCGTCATGTGGACGGGTGAAGGGCGTCAGTATCCCTGCTGAATGGCGACGACGATGGCGGCCACGTCGGCGCGGGCGGCAATGTAGTCCTCCATCGACGGGAACGGGGTATTGTTGACGACCACGCCATAGACGAGTTGCCGGCCGCTCTTGGCGTCGATGAAGCCCGTCTGGCTCATGGCGATCACGATCATTTGGCCGGCTGCGCTTCCGGACACGATATCCCCGTCCTTGATCCGGACGTGTCCTGCAGCGGCGCTGTCCGATCCATTCTGCGCCTGGGAGCCATCGACACCCAGCACCGCCATGCCGTCGTGGATCGCGGCGCCCGTGGGCGTGTTCGCGATCGCTCCGAGGAAGGTCGCGAGATCGGACGCCGTCGTCCGGTTGTTGCCGTTGGTTCCGGCGCCATCGAAGGGGTAGGTGCTCGTCGGCGAGATTCCGTTGCGCGCAAGCGTCTTGAGCACCTCCGCCAGGCCTTCGCCGCAATCGCGGCTCCCGGCCCTGACGGCCGCCAGGCAGACCATCAGGTCGGCTCCGCGATTGTAGCTGACCTTCAGAATGACCTTGACGAATTCCGAGAGCGGCGGCGAGACGTACTCGGCCACCCGATTGGCATTGCGATAGACCCCGGCATCCGGCAACTGGCCCGCGGGACCGACGGGCGGGGTGGCGACCTTGATCCCGGCCCTGACCAGGGCCTCGATGAACAGGGCGCGCGCGAAGGCCGACGGATCGGAAATCTGGGAAATCGTGAGGACCGGAGGACTGTCCGCGGCGATTTCTCCGTCAACCCGGATCGACCCCGGAGCGGTCTCCGTCACGGTCAAGCCCCCCGCCTGCCCGGCCACCGTGGCGACGCGGTTCTCGACGGTCACCGCAGCGCTCTTCGGACGCCAGTCGATCCCGGCCTTCTCGCCGGGCCTTCCGGGCGTCAGGGTGATGTCGATGACGTTCTCATTGACCCAGATCGGAGCGATCACCCCGGCGGAGAAACCGCGATATGTCTGGAAGAGGCGGTCGTCGATCAGCACGTCGCCGGTGACCTCCCCGATGCCGGCCGCCTTGACCTGTGCGGCGAGCGCATCGAGCGCCGCGAGCGGGTCGCTGTTCCTGACCGGGGCGCCGCCGGGGAAGCCGGTATAGGTGGAGTTGTGATCGACCTCCGGCAGGCTGTTGAAGGCGAGCGTGCCGTCCGCCTCCTCGCGAAGACCGAAGCTGAAGTCGCCGGAGGCGACGAGAGTCAGATCGCCGGAAAGGACGCCGTCCCTGACCTCGCCGACCCGATAGACCGGCGTCCGGAAGCGGTAGTCGGCGCCGTAGCCGTCAAGCGCCGTCGCGAGGCTGTAGACCTTCATCACCGAGGCAGGCACCAACGCCTTCCCGCCGGCCTGGTCGATCAGCACTTCGCCAGTGGCGAGATCCGCGACGTGGATGCCCCAGGTGGAGGGAGCAAATACCGGCTTCGCCTCCACCGTCTCGATGACGTCGAGAACCGGCGGCGGGATGTCCCCGGAGATCGCCGCGGCGGGATCGCCGGATGCGGCCGATGCCGACGCCACGAAGACCGCCACGGCGAAGAGGACAGCGTAACACCCGCTCTTCGATAGCGCTTCCATACCGCACCCCCAGGGCGAACCGAGAGACCATCCATCGCACCGAATCGCCATCGTCGGCAACGGCGGACAGGAGAGCATGTGCGGCTGGTGCAAGGACAAGTGGGGCCTCAACTGGCAGATCACGCCGCGGGTGCTGACCGAGGCCATGGCCGCCGGCGGCGCTGAAGCCAAGCGCGCCTTCGAAGCAATGATGGACATGAAGAAGATCGACGTGGCGAAGATCGAGG